>JAISNW010000237.1 GCA_031276055.1 Deferribacteraceae bacterium
CATACATGTAAGTAAAAAGTTCAGAGATGTTGCAGTTTCTGCAAATTTTGAGGCAGGCGGCGGCTGCACCGCCCTTTTTGGAGCGTCGGGCGCGGGTAAGAGCACTATAATAAATATGATAGCGGGCTTAACCGTTCCTGACAGCGGAAGGATAGAGATTGACGGCGCGCTCCTGTTTGACTCGCAAAAAAAGATAAACCTCCCGCCTGAAAAGCGCGGCATCGGCTATGTTTTTCAAGATTCGCGCCTATTCCCCCACCTTACTGTGTTGAAAAATATCACCTATGGGCTGAAAAAAGGCGAAGATAGGAGAAAGGCGGCGGAGATTTCAGATTTTTTAGGGATAACCCCTCTTTTGCACCGCTATCCTAAAAACCTTTCAGGCGGCGAAAAACAACGAGTTGCTCTTGGACGGGCCCTCCTATCCTCCCCTAAAATACTCCTTATGGATGAACCGCTTGCATCGCTTGATGCAGTAAGGAGAGATGAACTTGTGGAGTATATCCTCTCGCTTAAAGAGTTTTCCATCCCGATAATCTATGTGACGCATACCTTAGAAGAGATAATGAGGCTCGCGGATTATCTAGCGGTTATGGATGGCGGAAAGCTGGTGAAGATAGGAGAAACTCTTGAAGTTGTAAACAGCGGGTTGTTTATTGAGCGCCTCACACCAAAAGAGTTTGGAACGGTATGTGCGGGAAAGGTTTTGCAGAGCGGCAGCAATGGAGCAACGGTTGAGTTTTTGGGACATAGGCTGGAACTGGCAGGGGTATTCTTAAAAGCCGACCAATCGGTTCGTTTCCGCATCCCCGCACTAGATGCAGCTTTAAGTTTGGAAAAACCCGCCACCAGCGCAAGGAATATCTTTGTGGGGAAAGTTTTAGCTATCCGACTAAATCAGGAGATAGCCGACATTCTAACAGATATAGGCGGAGTATCTGTATGGGCGCGCATAACTAGACACTCTATTGAAGAGATGAATATTAAATTGGCGGATAGAGTATTTATCACCGTAAAAAGCGTTGCTGTTGCGCAGCATATATGGAGCACAACTTCTATAAAAGGTTTTTAGTTTTATATATTTTTTTTAAGGAGGTGCAATAATGCATCGTTTCGTTCTGGTATTTATCTTTGTTATTACAGCTTTTACAGCTTCCGCCGCAGAAAAGTTTCTGGTTTTTGCCGCCGCTTCTGTTACCGATCTTATGGAAGAGATATTAAAAGAGTATAACAGAGCCAACTCCACAGAGATAGCGGGAAGTTACGCCGCTTCAGGAGCTCTTGCCCGTCAGATTATGGATGACGCGCCCGCCGCTATCTTTATCTCCGCTGATCCTAAGTGGACAGATGAGCTGGCGGCGAAAAACCTTATAGATAAGGCTAGCTTAAAAGACTATTTAGGCAATATCCTTGTGCTTATAGCTCCAGTTGATTCTAAACTCTCCTATGACTTTGCAAGCGGAAAAAAGCTCTCCAGCCTGCTCAAAAAAGGGGATAAATTCGCAATAGGCGATCCTGAATATGTCCCTGCAGGCAGCTACGCAAAGGCTTCTCTTACCTCTTTGGGGCAGTGGGCTGATCTTGAAAAGTCGTTTGTGCGGGCGGAAAATGTGCGGGTGGTCTTATCTTTCGTTTCAAGGGGGGAGGCTGCACTAGGTGCAGTATACGGTTCAGACGCCTCTTTAAGCAAAGATGTTAAAGTTTTAGCTGAATTTCCTGCAGGCAGCTACCCTAAAGTGAGCTACCCTATAGCGATAATAGCGAAGAACAAAACCCCCGAGGTTGAGAAGTTTTATAAATATCTGCTTTCAGCGGAGGTAAAGCCGATAATAAAGAGGTACGGTTTCAGTGTAGAGTAGATGGGCATCAGGGGGAAGGTTCTCCCCCTTGCCTCCCCCACAACCCGCCCGAACCGTTTTAAGCTCTCTCAATAGAGCCAATCTGTTCAAAAGGGATGCTGGCTCCGCGATCGTTATCTGGGACGTTTTCAAAAAATATTTGACATTGTAGAACAAACTTTCTAAACTACATTCGCTTAATTAGTATGAATAGGGGTTATTTATGAAAAGAGTTTTGGTTATCCTTGTTGTTTTTGCACTTACATTGCCTGCATTTGCTATGGAGTTTGATTTCAGCCTTTCAGCGCCTAAGCGCGTCGGCGTATTTATCGGTCCTCACTTCGGCGGCGGTTCTTCTGATACAGGTTTGAACCTTGGAGTTGAAGGCGATCTCTTTGTCAACGAGCATATCTTTTTGGGGGTGGCGCTGGATTATATTAGCAATACTTCTGAGGAAAAAAGTTGGATCTGGAAATATGAGTATGACTTCAACAGCTTTCTTGCCACAGGGCTCGGCGGCTATAGATACACCTTTCTGGATAAGATAGATGTATACGGTTCAGCTAAATTTGGTCTAGCGTATACCTCGTATGAATACAAATGGAGATCTTCATACGTTTCTTACTCTACTGACGGCTCAGATATCAGCTATGCTCTTATCTTAGAAGGCGGCGGCAGATATAAGATTACAGAGAAGTTTGATGTAGGCGCTCTCGTTAAGTATACTATCTTAGGCAATACCTATTCTCACGGAGATATTGACGGTTTTGCAATTGCAGTTGCGGCAGGCTACTCTTTTTAAGAAGGTTGTTTTACCTGCATAGAGTTTAATCTAACGCGCCCAATGCTCCCTTCAGGCAGGGCTTTATCGACTGTGGAGCAGGGGTAGTTTTTGCAGGCGGCGCAGGTGGAGAGAACGTTTTTTTCCACACAGCAGCGCATAGCGCACCCATTTAAGAAGGTGTTTCCCCTCTCCGCCCTGCAGCCTGTGCAAGCTAGCTTTTGTGCATCTAAGTTGTATCTTTCAGCCACTTGCAGCTTGAGTGGTTCATCATTATTAATTGTTGCCTGATACACAGGGCATTCTGCGCAGTCAAAACCGCAGCAGGATAGATGTTTAGACATAGTTTGCAAGCGCCTTTTTTAAGAATCTGCCCGTGTGGGATTTTCTATCTTCCGCCACCTCTTCAGGCGTTCCGCATACCACCACCTCTCCGCCTCCGTCTCCGCCCTCTGGTCCTAGATCTATAATATAATCTGCTCTCTTTATAACATCAAGGTTATGTTCAATTATCACCGCTGTATTGCCTAACTCCGCCAATCTGTCAAAGATGGCGGTCAACTTCTTTACATCATCAAAGTGTAGACCGGTTGTAGGTTCGTCAAAGAGGTAGAGCGTTCTCCCTGTCTGTTTGAGCATAAGCTCTTTTGCCAGCTTCACCCGCTGCGCCTCGCCTCCGGAGAGGGTGGTGGCAGGCTGCCCTAACCTTATATAATTTAACCCTACATCGTTTAATATCTCCAGCTTTCTCTTTATTGGGGGGATATTTTCAAAAAATGCAAGGGCGTCTTCCACTGTAAGCTGCAGCACCTCCGCTATAGATAAACCCTTAAAACGTATCTCAAGGGTATCGCGGTTGTATCGGGCGCCGCCGCATACATCGCACTTAACATACATATCAGGCAAAAAGTGCATCTCAATCTTAATATACCCCTCTCCTTTGCATGTTTCGCAACGCCCCCCTTTGACATTAAAGCTGAAACGCCCCGCCTGATAACCGCGCGCCTTTGCTTCAGGCGTCGCTGTAAAGAGGGAGCGTATATCGGCAAATAAGCCTGTATAGGTGGCGGGGTTGGAGCGGGGGGTTCTCCCAATAGGGCTCTGATCAACATCTATAACTTTGTCTATATGCTCTAAGCCGAGAATTTCATCGTATTCGGCAGAGTTCACTCTAGAGCGGTAAATCCGTTTCATAAGGGCAGGGTATAGTATATCTAGGGCAAGGGTTGACTTTCCCGAACCGCTGACTCCAGTTATACAGACCACCATAGATAAAGGGATGTCAACATTAATATTCTTTAAGTTATTCTTCCGCGCCCCTCTTATCGAGATGAAAGATCCATTAGCTTTCCGCCGTTTTTTAGGAATCTCTATTTTAAGCCTTCCAGAAAGATACGCGCCTGTTAGAGAGTTTTCCGCCTGAAGAAGCTCTTGTGGAGTTCCTGAGAAAACTACAGAGCCGCCGCGGCTGCCGGCTGCGGGTCCCATATCTATTACATGCTGCGCTGTTAGGATAGTTTCGGCGTCATGCTCTACCACTATAACGGAGTTTCCCATATCGCGCAGGTTTTTAAGGGTATCCATAAGCATCTGGTTATCCCGCTGATGAAGCCCTATAGAAGGTTCATCTAAAACATAGAGCACGCCTGTGAGGGCTGAACCTATCTGGGTGGCAAGACGTATCCTCTGGGCTTCGCCTCCAGAGATGGTGGCGGATTGGCGGTTTAGGGTGATATAATCGATCCCCACCGAGATCATAAATTCAAGACGCCTTATGATCTCTTTAATAATCTTCTGGGCGACCTCCTGCTTAAAACCGCTAAATGTGAGGCTCTTAAAAAAAAGGAGGCTCTGCTTTATATTCAACTTTGAGGCTTCGTAAATATTCTTCCCGCCCACACGGACAAAGAGGGCATCCCGCTTTAGGCGCGCTCCGCGGCAGACTGGGCATTCGCTCTGCCGCATATAGCTTTTTGCTTCCTCATAGTCAGAGGAGCTCCCGCTTGAGAGGAGAAGTTTGAGATACCCCATAACTCCTGTGAACGTTTTCTTATAAAAGATCTTCTTGCTGCCGTTTAAGGTGTATAGTTCAAGCGGTTCAGGAGCGCCGTTGAGCAGAATATCCCGCTCTCTATCAGAGAGATCTCTCCAAGGTTTATTAATATCCACATTATACGCCTCTGAGAGGGCGGAGAGGGTGTTGTAGTAATAAAAGGAGTCGCTTCTTATCCATGGGGCTATGCAGCCTTGACGGACGCTCTTTTCAGGATCAGGGATTATAGCATCTTCATCAAATACCAACTGTTCTCCCAAACCTTCACAGGCAGGGCATGCACCGAAAGGGTTGTTAAAAGAGAAGGTGCGGGGTTCAATCTCCGACATGCTGATATTGCACTCGGTGCAGGCGAAGTGTTCGCTATACAGGGTAATCTCCTCCCCCCGCTTTGCCTCCACAAGACCGCCTGAGCGGTGCAAGGCGATCTCTACAGCATCTGTTAAACGTCTAACAGATTCTTCACCCACTAAGATTCTGTCTATCACCAGAGAGATAGAGTGTTTCTGATTTTTATCTAGGTTAAGCTCTTCCTCTAAACGAAAGACTTTGCCGTTTATATAAGCCCGCACAAAACCCTCTTTTAAGAGCTCTCTTAAAAGTTTTTTATACTCTCCTTTCTTCCCTCTTATTACAGGAGCTAAAATTTCAACCCTCTCTCCCTTCATTGAGAGGATGCGGTCTACTATCTTCTGAACAGTATACGCCTCTATCTGTTTACCGCATTCAGGGCAGAATACATCCCCCACCCTAGCATATAAGAGGCGCATATAATCGTAGATTTCAGTTATCGTCCCCACAGTGGAGCGGGGGTTGCGGCTTATCGATTTCTGCTCGATGCTTATAGCGGGGGATAAAAACTCGATGCTGTCAACATCTGGTTTTTCCATGAGGTCTAAAAATTGGCGGGCGTAAGCAGAGATAGATTCTACGTATCTGCGCTGCCCTTCGGCGTATATTGTATCAAAAGCTAGACTGGATTTTCCCGAACCAGAAAGGCCGGTGATCACCACCAACTTGTTTTTAGGAATATCCACATCTATATTTTTGAGGTTGTGCTGGCGCGCCCCGCGCACAAGAATATTATTGATCATAGCTATAATCTGTATTTACCTAATTTTGAGTTTCAATAGTTTTTATATCTTTTAAGCTAACCCAAGCCACCTCTGCATATTTTTCATCTAAGAAAAAAACAGCGTTCTCTATCGGTTCGCGAACAGTGGAAGAGCAGTTGAAAAACATAACTGTAACCCCGCTGTGAACCATCCCTTTAACCTTTATCTTAGGTTTTTCCGCCCTAGACTGTGCAAGATAATCTTCCTCATATTCCCCCATTTCAGCTGCAACCGCCTCAAAATTTCGTTTAAGCTCCTGTAAATTCTTTATTCTGGGGTTATTTACCACATCTGGTCTAGAAAGGTTGAATTTACTAAGCATATCTTGAATCTGCCCTAACTTTTCCATTAAACGCGCCTTCTCTTTTCTCAAGCGCTCCAACTTCTGGTCGATATAATATTTCGTGCCCATATAGATAGTGAATCGGGAATTGCCGTGAGTGCCTAATTGCTTTGCCATAAGCTCTGAAAAGGCTTTTACCATCCCCCCCGCTATAATCCCATCTCCTGAGGATGCGTCAACTTTATTGCCCGCGTAAAGATCGCAATTGTATGAATATTTTTTGATTATAATATCATTTTTAGCGAGAATCTTAGCATTCTCTCCATACCCCATTACAACATTGCCGCCGGCCTTAAAGAAGTTGGAAAAGTTCCCCTTGATCCCTAATTTTACATAGATATTCTTCAGGGCGAATATCTCACAATCCCCACAGACCCCTTCCACAATAACATCTTTTTTCGCCTCTATCCTAAAGCCTGAGAGCACATCCCCCTTTACATGGACGGTGCCGTTAAAGCGGATATTCCCTGTGGAATAGTCAACATCATGGTTTACAAAATAGACCTCATGAACAGAGATTGTAGCGCCGTTAAACTCCACATAGCCATCGTGGGTGGCAATATATGTGGTGCCGGTGGGGTTCATCATAACCCCTTCAGAGTAGTATATCTCCA
>JAISNW010000029.1 GCA_031276055.1 Deferribacteraceae bacterium
ATACCTCAAATACTGTATAAATTGGCTCAAGAGGACAGTTGCTCTCATTACTTTTCCGTTGCTATAGCAAACCGTTCAAAACCTACGAGTCTGCCTGTGTCGATTATCTCCACCAGTAATCCATGCAGCGATTGTTTGTCCGCCTGTATCACGAGAACCGTTTTAGAATCTGCCTCAAAAGCTGCCCTTAGGCTTTCAGCAAGAGCGTCGAGCGTAACTTTTCTGCTGTTAATAAATATCTCCCCCTCTTTTGTGAGAGCCACTTCAACGGCGGGAGCATCTGTTTCTTCTGTGGTTTCAGCCTTTGGAAGGTTAACGTTAATGCCGCCGATGTATAAAAACGAGGTGCTGACCGCAAAAAAGATCAAGAGGATGAAAACCACATCCAATAGCGGCGTAATACTAGGCGCAGGCGGTTCAGAATGTCTGCTAAGAAAGTTCATCTTCTCTATTTGTTATAAGCCCGATCAACTCTGTTGTTTCTTTTTCAAGGAGAGAGACGAGAGCATCCGAGCGGGATTTTATAAGGTAATGGAAGATCTGAGCGGGTATCGCCACAGAGAGCCCCGCGGCGGTGGTAAGCAGCGCCTCAGCAATCCCGCCGGAAAGGGCTTGTGGATCGCCTATACCTCCCCCTGATAGCACGCCGAAGAGCTTAACCATGCCAAGAACTGTTCCTAAAAGCCCCAACAGCGGGGCGATGCTCACAATGGTTGATATTACTTCCTGATATACGGATAGACGGCGCGCCTCACGATTGCCTGCATTTTCGCATATTGACACAAGGTGTTCATAAGCTGCAGAGCGGTTTAAGAGCAGCTCCCCTGTTATACGCGTTATGGCGGAGTTGTAGCTTATACATAACTTTTCCGCTTCAGCAAAATCTCTATTTTTAATAGCAGAACGGATAGCTATTGCCACAGCTTTAGGGATATACTTTTCTCTGCGCAGGAAATAAAGCCTCTCAAAAAATATTCCCAAACTTATAATAGAGAGTGCAAAAATAGGGTACATCAGCACCCCGCCGCGCTCTAAAAGTTCAAACATCTATACTCTCCCGAATAGTTTTCATCAATTCTCTTACCAAGATTTTCTCATCAACCTTTTTTATAATCTCTCCATGTGAGAATATCAACCCGCACTTTTTGCCGCAGGCTATCCCAAAATCCGCTGTTCTTGCTTCTCCAGGACCGTTTACAGCACACCCCATTACAGCGACAGTAATTTTACTCAACTTTGAGGATTCTATCTTTTTACACTCATTTTCCACCTGCGCTGCTATAGATATTAAATCTACCTCAGTGCGTGCACAGGTGGGGCAGGAGATAATCTCAACACCTCTGCGGCGCACCCCCGCCGCTGATAATATCTCCCACGCTGCAGCTGCCTCCCGCACAGGCTCTGCTGTAAGGGAAACGCGGATGGTATCGCCTATCCCGCTTAAAAGGAGAGATCCAATCCCCACAGCAGAACGGATGCTGCCTGCGTACTCGCTGCCAGCCTCTGTTATCCCAACATGGAGCGGAACATCAGTATCTCGAGCGAATTCAAGATACGCCTGCACCGTAAGGGGGACATTGGATGATTTCAGGGAAACCTTAAAGTTGGTAAACCCCTCCTTTTCTGGAACCTCCATCGCCCTTTTAGCTGAGGTAACTATAGAGGTTGTGCTGAGTCCAAATCTATCTTGCAGATCTTGCTCAAGACTCCCTGAATTCACTCCGATCCGCACCGCCCGCTTCATGTCTTTAGCGCAAAGCACCACCTCGCGAAAACGTTCTCTCCCCCTGATGTTTCCTGGGTTTATCCTCACGCATGCAGCCCCTGCCTCTAAAGATAGGACAGCGAGTTTGTGATCAAAGTGTATATCTGCTATAATAGGGGTCTTAGAGTATTGAACAATCTGTTTTAATGCTTGCACCGCCTGTTTATCAGGCACTGCCACGCGCACCAGATCGCACCCTGCCGCCTCTAGCTGCCTTATCTGTTCGAGGGTTTTTTTTACATCCCTTGTGTCTGTATTGCACATGGATTGCACGCTTATAGGGTGTTCTCCGCCTATCGGCAGAACCCCTACATATATAGTTCTTGTTTTATGGCGCATCTTTACAGTGCAGTTATCACTATTTATTGTTTAATGTGTAATAAGTAGGGGCGCAACTCATGAAAATTGTTGTAAAAAGTATTATAGCCGCCCTCTGTTTTTTCATAAACACTCTCCACACACATAATTCTCTAAGTTTTTATGCTCTTTGTCAAGGTTTTTAACCGTTCTAAAAACCTCTTGAAAAAATTAATATAATAATATAATTTCTTTTCATGGCTAGACTGAAGTATTACTGTCAATTGATATATCTACCTAGGGTGCAGTATTTTATACTAGGTGTTATTGTATTTAACGCCCTTATCCTTGGGCTTGAAACATCTAGCGCTCTTCGGCGCTCTTTTGGGCATTACCTTCATATTTTAGATATGCTCTGTCTAGGGATATTCATCATTGAAATCCTGATGAAACTTACTGTTGAGCGGCTTACTTTTTTTAAATCAGGGTGGAATATATTTGACTTTCTAATTATAGGCATATCCATCTTTCCAAGCACAGGCACTATATCTATCTTACGGGCTTTAAGAATTTTCAGAGTGCTGCGTTTAGTTACCCGCCTGCCCAAACTTAAAATAATAGTTGAATCTGTTCTATATTCTCTACCTAGTATAGGCTGGATATCCCTATTATTGTTGATAATATTTTATATATTTGCAGTTCTTGTAACCACCCTATTTGGTTCTTCTTTTGAAGATTGGTTCGGCTCTATTGGAGCTTCTCTTTACACGCTCTTTCAGATTCTTACTCTGGAAAGTTGGTCTATGGGGATTGTGCGGCCTGTCATGGAGGAGTTTCCATACGCCTTTATGATATTTGTTCCTTTCATATTGATCACCTCTTTCATTGTGTTGAATGTTTTTATAGGGGTGATTGTAAACTCTATGAGCGAGATAACGGTTTCCAGCAAGTCTTCAACTGAAAAAGATGTAAAAACCTCATCTTCTTTTGGAGAGCTCGAAAAAGAGGTCGCT
>JAISNW010000116.1 GCA_031276055.1 Deferribacteraceae bacterium
GGGCAGATTAATAACATTAAAAGCGCATTAGATGCTCTTGCTGCTCAATAGGCGTTCAGCGATTCTGAACTCTTTACAAGACGTGGATAATATTATATCATCAACCACTTATGATTCAATTTGAAAGGGTTGGAGTGGTTTTCAAAGGCGATTGCCGTGCTCTCAGCGATGTGTCTCTGCACATTGCAAGGGGGGAGTTTGTTTATATTTTAGGCAAGAGCGGAGCGGGGAAATCCACCCTTCTTAAACTTATATACGCCGACATCTTGCCTACAAGCGGGATAGTTAATGTTTTAGGGTATGATATTAGTTTTCTCCCCATCATGCGGACGCCTTATTTGAGAAGGCAGATTGGCGTGGTATTTCAAGATTATATGCTTATAGACGAGCGCACTGTCTTTGACAATGTGCGGATGCCGCTTGACATATACTGTTTTAAGAAGAGCGAGATGCAAGATAGAATTTATGAGATTCTGCGCCGCTTAAATATATTCCATCTAAGAGACGACCTAGTAGAAATCTTATCAGGCGGTGAAAAACAGCGGGTGGCGGTGGCGCGTGCTCTCGTGAACGATCCTAGAATAATTTTAGCAGATGAGCCCACAGGAAATCTTGATAGAGATAATGCAGATATAATAATGGGGATGCTGCTGCAGGCGCAGAAAAACGGAGCAACTATCCTTATGGCAACCCACGATCTTGCGAAGGTAGAGCAATATCCCGCCCGCAATGCAACCCTTGAGGGAGGAAAGCTGTTTTAATGTCCAGCAATAGCAGGTATATGATCATGAGGGGGATAAGCCTCTTCATAAAGTATCTTTCGGAAAATACCTTAGCTATCCTTGCTCTTACCGCTCTTTTTGCGGCTTTCCACCTCATATTCCTTTCAGGCGGGGCGCTGAACAGCTACACGAAGAATGCCTCGCGCTTTGATGTTATGAGGGTATACGCCCGCGACTTCTCCCCTTTAATTTTGGAGCAGCTCTCCTCTGCTGAAGAGGTTGAAAATATTGAAAAGATATACTCTCCCGCTGAAACCAGAGAGTATATGGCTCTTTCCGCCTCTTTTACAGATAGCTTTGAGCCGCTTCCTATAGAATTTTTCCCTTCCTTTGCAGAGTTGAAGATAAAAGCTGAGTATAGAAGTTATAACTCTCTAAAAAATCTTGCAAATGAACTTTCCGCCATCAATGGAGTTGACAGCGTCTCTTTCGGTGAGAAGTGGATTGAAGGGTTTGCTAGGCTTCGCTTTTCAGTTGAAGCTCTTCTTGCGCTATGCTCTGCAATATTTGCTGCTGCAGGGGGGATAATAATATATCAGACTATAACCGTCTCCCTCTTCCGCTATCGGCGTGAAGTCCGCATCTATGCAGTTGTAGGAGGGACAAGAACATTTATAATAGTTCCTTTTGTGGTGGCGGCCGCCTGTATATCTCTTATCTGTTTCGCCTTTTCCACTCTAGCATTTTACCTTTTGGCAAAATTAATCCGTCCAGTTGTTGTCCAGATGGTAGATATCCCTTTTTCTCCAACCCCTTGCTATTGGTGCATATTTGCTCTTTTATCCCTTATTATCTCTATGTTTGCAGGCTTTATCAGCTCGCGGCATTTCTTAAACCATAGGTTGTCATAGCATTAGGGGATATTATGGGGTATTTTAGGTTATTCTATCCTTTAATAGCGGCGTTTTTTTTTGCTCCATATATTTTCGCCGCCGATCTTCCGCAGTTAAAGAGGGAGATCGAAGCGGCGGAGTTAGAGATTAAAAAACTCTCAACGAGAACAGATCTTGCAAAGATAATCACCCTAACTGAAAGCAAGCTGGCCAAAGAAAAAGAGGCGCTGGCGCTAATTAACCGTGAAATAGCTGCTAATCTAAAATCGGTGGATGTTCTTCGTAAAGCTATAGAAGAATCGGTTCAAAAGCAGAAAAAAAATTCCGAGAAGGCGAGGCTCTTGACCGCTTTTTTAGCCGACAATACGCAAAACCTTGCTTCAAGAGCTTTTTTAGCGGGCGAGGTTGGCGAGAGCATCAAAAAAGCAGAGCTGATTGAACATCTAAATTTAAGCATCCTTAAAACCGTTAGGGAATATGAGGAGCAAGAGAAGGCTTTAGCGGATAAAAGCAATGAATTATTGCAGAAGAATGAACTTTTACTGAAACAGAGAAAGGAGGCGGAGGCGGCAAAGTCTGATTACTCTAAAGACCTAGCAGATCTAAAAGCCCGCTTTGCCTCGTTAAAGAGCAATGAAACAGCGAGTCGGGAATATCGCTTGGAGTTGGATAAACGCAATCAACGTCTAGCGGAGATCCCTAAAGCAACAGGCGGCAGTGCGGGGGCTTTTGCTAAGCTAAAGGGGAAACTCTCCTATCCTATGAAGGGGCGGGTAATTGAACGATACGGAGCGAGGGTGCATCCGGACACAGGGCTCTCTATTACCCAGTATGGAATAAAGATAAGACCCACAGGCAGAGGGGATATCTTTTCCGTTGCGGCGGGAAAGGTTGTATACGTCAATAATCTGAACGGTTGGCAAAATATTATAATAATAGAGCATGACAAAAATTATTTTACGGTGTATGGTCATGTAGATGAGTTTTATGTCAAACTTAATGAGGAAGTGAAAAGCGGGGCTCTGATTGCGGGATTGGATGCCTCTATTGCAGAGGCTTATCTTTATTTTGAGATCAGAAACCACCGAGATGCAGTGGATCCACTGGCTTGGTTTGCAAAGTAGCTTTGCTTATAATGGGCTGTACTTTCGTCGTGTGCTCTTTTTCTCCCGAAAAGCGGAGTCGATGCGTTGGTTTGCACAGAAACGCCGAGTAGTTGAGCAGAGAGGGTGAAATAGTTAGGATGGAGTTTTTATGAAGAGAAGGATTTTTTCCACTGTTCTGATTGCCGTTGCTT
>JAISNW010000159.1 GCA_031276055.1 Deferribacteraceae bacterium
GCCTATATCCACACGGCAGCACCCGCACATCCCTGTTCCATCCACCATGAGGGGATTTAGAGAGACGCCGGTGGGGATGTTCAGCGGTTTTGCAACCTCTGTTACCGCCCGCATCATAACCATAGGGCCAATGGCAATTATAAGATCATAGCTCTTCCCTTCAGAGAGGAGGGTTTTTAGCATATCCGTCACCAGCCCTTTTATTCCGAGGCTTCCGTCATCTGTGGCAAAATATAGGGCATCAGCAAATGCGGCTATCTCTTCTTTTAATATGACGAGATCTTTTGATCTCCCGCCTAAGATAACCTCTACACTTATCCCTTCGCCTTTGAACTTTTTCAACTGGGGATATAGTGGGGCGATCCCGACGCCGCCGCCTATCCCAAGTATTTTTTTAACCTCGCCGCCGCCTGTTTCATAATGGGTGGGCATCCCGAGCGGTCCTAGCACAACTGGGAGATATTCTCCTGGGTTGAGCTCTGATAAACGTTTGGTGGAGTAGCCAACTATCTGATATATTATCTGAATGGTCTCTTCTTCTCGGTCATAATCCACAACGGTAAGGGGGATCCGCTCTCCATCTTCATGAGCGCTGACAATTACAAACTGCCCCGCCTCTGTGCGCCTAGCCACATTGGGAGCTTTTAGAGTCATCAACTCCACAAACTCGCTCAATTTACGCTTAGATTCAATCCTATACATTTGTATTCCCTTAAAAGCAAAAGACAATCTATTACATAACGAGAAAAAGCTCAATAACTTTCTTTACGTCATCCCCCTCAGATAATTAGGGGGTTGACAAGAAAGATTATACCTAATATATTACCCCCCTTATGCAGCAGATTAGGAACAACATTTTAAGTTGGTGTAAAGACCTTGAGATGGGAGCGTTGGAGCAGGCGATCAATGTTTCCGAGTTAGACTGCCTAGTGGGTAATTTCTGCCTTATGCCTGACGCCCATGAAGGTTTCGGAATGCCTATCGGCGGAGTCGCCGCCCTAAAAGATGCAATATGCCCCAATATGGTTGGAGTTGACATAGGCTGCGGAATGTTGGCGGTAAAAACCTCATTAAAAAGGATAAACCCCGTTGATATAAAGAAGATCCTCGGAGGCGGAAAGGGGTATAAAGGCGGGTTGCGCTCCCGCATCCCTCTTGGAATGCACCACCATGAAGACAGACAGATTCACCCCATATTTGATGAGGTTGATATGTGGAGAGCCGCTCCTATAGCCTTTCAAGAGTTAGATTCTGCCGCGAAGCAGATAGGCACATTAGGAGGGGGCAACCACTTTATTGAGATTCAGAAAGCAAGCGATGGGCATATCTGGTTTATGATCCATTCAGGCTCTAGGAATTTAGGCTATAAAGTGGCGGATCACTACAACAGATTAGCCCGTGAGATTCAAAAAGATAGACAAGACCTTCTGAAAGCCCGCCTTGCCTATCTAAAAGCGGGAAGCGATGAGTTTGAACTATATATCCGTGAGATGAACCTCTGTATGCGCTTTGCTTACGAAAACCGTAAGATGATGGCGGAGGCGGTTAAATCTGAATTTCAGAAATATCTAAAAAAGGTGGAATTTTTAGATGAGATAAATATCCACCATAACTTCGCAAGCTATGAAAAACACTTTGGGGAGAAAGTTTGGGTCCACCGAAAGGGGGCGACGCTCGCCTCAAAAGAGACGATCGGTATTATACCGGGCTCGCAGGGGGCGGCCAGCTATATAGTTCAAGGGTTAGGCTGCCCTGCCTCCTTTGAATCCTGCTCGCACGGCGCAGGGCGTAAAATATCCCGCAAAAAGGCTTTAGAGGTTCTGGACTTGAAAAGAGAGCAGAAAAAGCTCAACGATTTAGGGGTAATCCACGCCCTCTACCATAAGAGCGGGCTTGATGAAGCCCCCTCTGCTTACAAAGATATTGAGCTTGTAATGCGCCAGCAGGAAGATTTAGCAGCAATTTTGATCCGCCTCACCCCTTTAGCTGTGGTCAAAGGGTAAAAAGGGAATTTAACTCAAGCCCGCATAAGTTAGTTATATTATGATCTTTACAAAGAATTTTGTTCTCCTAGCTATCTCCAACCTTCTGCTTATTATGGGGATTATGCTGCTTCTGCCAATCCTCCCTCTCTTTTCCACACAGGCGCTTGGCTTAGCAGAGAGCCATGTTGGGGTGGTGGTCAGCGCATTCGCCTTTGCAGCGCTGGCGTGCAGACCCTTTGTGGGTTACGCTGTGGACAACCTAAATAGGAAGTTTATACTCCTATTTGCGGCTGTAATATTCACAGCGGTCTTTTTCTCATACTCTCTTATCACCGCAATTATCCCCCTGCTCATTTTAAGGGTGGCGCATGGAGTGAGCTGGGCGTGCTTTTCCACCACCGGTCCTGCGGTGGTGGCGGACATCCTCCCTCAGAAAAAGCGCGGAGCAGGGTTCGGTTATTTCTCTATGGGGATGCCTATAGCTATGGTGGCAGGTCCTGCTCTAGGCATGTTCATATTGCAGCAGACGGAGAATTTCAATCTTATCTTTTATGCAAGCGCCGCTATGGGGGTTATAGGGACTATCTTTGTGGCGAGCCTCCGCCTTCCGAGAGAATACAGGGAGAAAAAACCGTTTGTTCTCTCCCCCTTAGCTCTTTATGAATACCGCTCGCTGGGAATATCTTTTTTGCAATTCTGTTTCAGCTTCTCCTATGCAGGAATAGTTACATTTATGCCGCTCTTCTCCCACAAAACAGGGATAGGCAATTCAGGCTGGTTCTTTGTGGTATACGCTTTAGGGATATTAGTATCACGTTTCAGGGTTAGAAACACCTTTGACTTAAAAGGACCCGACCGCCTAATCCTTTCAGGATTCATCGCTTTTATAGCGGGCTTAATCTTGTTGGCTTTGATGAATAGCGCTTTTATCTTCTATCTCTCTGCCGCCGCCGCAGGCTATGGAGCGGGGGTGGTTCTTCCCACCCTAGCCACCATGAATATGAATGTAGTTGCACAAACCCGCAGGGGAAAAGCCAATGCAACCCTCTTTACAGCTATAGACATCGGGGTGGGGGTTGGAGCGTTCAGTTTAGGTTTTGTTATAGAAAAGCTCTCCTATACAGCAACCTACATTATATTGGCATTCGCCCTTACTATCCCTCTTGTTTGGTATTTTAAGGCGGGCAGAAA
>JAISNW010000164.1 GCA_031276055.1 Deferribacteraceae bacterium
TCTATAATATCGCCCAAAAAATACCAAGAGCCTATCTTGTGCTCTCTAAGCACATTATTTGCCATAAGCAGCAAGGTATTGATGCAGCCGTGGACATCCCCTGTGATGGCTATCATGTCTCCGCCTTGAGCCGAATCCCCGACCACTCTTTTGAATGAAGCACCTCTTCGGGTTGATAGCCGTGCATATCTAAAGACGAGATAAAGCTGCTCCCTTCTTTCTTCAATATCCCTGAATATACTATATATTTAGGGTGCAGACGCAAGATATATGGGTGAATCTCCTTTAGAGCCGTTGAGATGATATTAGCCGCCACCAGATAAGGTTTAAAAGTCGGTTTAACTGCTCTGATAGAACCCGCCCACAAAAAGATATTATCACAGCAGTTGCTGTTTATATTCTCTTTAGCGTTTTTTAACGCTCTAATGTCATTATCGCAGGCATAGACGGCTTTATAACCGAGTTTAGACGCCATAATTGCAAGGATGGCGCTGCCTGTTCCTATCTCAAGCATAACAGCAGCTTTAGCAACCTTCTCTAAAAGGCGCGCCGCCAACCTTGTGGTGGGATGGTTTCCTGTTCCAAATGCCAAAGAAGGGTTGATGAACACGGCAATCCGCCCATCGTCAAAGGTTTTTTCCTTAAAGCAGTAATATACCTTCTCTGTCAACCACCCTTCTTCTATATAGTTCTGCCAGAGGTTTTCCCACCCGCTGTCATCCACCGTTTTTTTCTCAAAGACTATATCTCTTGAGGCAAGCAGATCATCAAGGGAGCTCTCCGAGTATAAGAGCCAACTTGCCTTGCGCCCAAACTTTTCTTCAGCAATCTGAACAGAGAGCAGCTCCAGCTGCCTCTTCAGAGCGTCTGACATGCTGTAAATCCGATATTCTTGCAACAAATAACACCTTTCTAACTCTAGTTAGCGCACCAGCCATAGCATACTATATTATTCCAAAGGATAATAGGAGAAATCAAAAAAATTACCTATCACTTTTTAGAGAGTCTATCAGGCAAACTCCTTATAAACTCAAAAACAGCGTATAGAGAGGGGATAAAGAGAATTCCTATGGAGGTGGAGAAGAGCATCCCGCCTATAACTACAGTTCCTATACTCTGTTGAGCGTTTGCCCCCACATTTGATGCTATAAACATAGGGAAAACCCCGCCTACAAAGGCAAGGCTCGTCATCACCACCGCACGGAACCGTGTTTTAGCGCCGCTTACGGCGGCTTCGTATATCCCCGCTCCCGCTGAACGCGCATCTTTACAAAATTCCACCATTAAGATAGCATTTTTACATGCGATCGCTATCAGCACCACGAGCCCTATCTGCACATAAAGGTCTATAAATTTATCTCTTAAAAAGATAAAGAGCATCCCTCCGAAAAGAGCCACCGTCACCGAGACAATAACAGGCAGCGGAATTATCCAGCTCTCATAAAGCGCCACAAGGAATAGGTATACAAAAACGAAAGAGAGGGCAAAGATGATGAGCATAACCCCGCTGGACTCCTTCTCCTGCTGGGTGGTGCCCGTCCACTCATATGTATAGCCTTGAGGCAGCACCCTCTCCGACACCTCTTCCATAGCGGCGATAGCATCCCCTGTGCTTACAGAGAGCGCTGCATCTCCATTGATTCGTAGACTTCTGATGTTATTAAAACGGGGGATTGAAGGCGGCGCTGCAATGGATGAAATTTTTACAAGGGAGCTTAACGGAATCATATCGCCTGCAGCGGAGCGGACATACATATTTAATATATCCGCCTCGCTATTTCTAAACTCCGCTTCAGCTTGAATATTTACCTTCCAAGTTCTGCCGAACTCGTTAAAATCGTTCACATAGTAGCCGCTGAACATAATCTGTAGGGTGTTGAAAAGCTCTGATAGGTTTACACCGAGGCTTATGGCAAGGTCTCTATCCACATCGAGGAAGAGTTGCGGCGAATTTGTGGTAAAGGTGCTGTAAACATTAGAAAGGCGCGGGTCTCTATTTGCCTCTGCCGTCAATGTGCGCATAACCTCCGCCATCTCAAAGGGAGAACCGCCCCCTACAGCCTCCAACTGGTATTCTAAACCGCCTATAGAGCCAAGCCCCATGATAGGCGGAACGTTAAAGGCATAAACATTGGCTTTCTGAAAGAGGAAGGTTCGCATATAAACTTGACGGACAATGCTGTCTACTCGTAAAGAAGGGTCTTTGCGCTCTTCAATGGGAAGGAGGGTGACAGCAAAGAATGCTGAATTGGCGGCGGAGCCCTGGTTCATCATAGAAAAACCGGTGATTATCATAATATTGCTTATGCCTGGAATAGTTTTTACAATATTGCGAACCTCTTCTGCCACCTCCACCGTTCTATTGGCGGATGAACCGTCAGGAAGTTGAACTTCCATCATAAAAAAGCTCTGATCCTCAGAGGCGAGGAAAGTTTTCGGCGTTTTTTCAAAGAGTTTTGCTGTTCCAAATCCAAAAAGAGCAATAAGGAGAACAAAGACAAGGCTGACGCGGATAATCTTTGCAATTACTATCGAATATAGGGTTCTTGAAAGGTCTATCACCTTTAAGATTCCCTCTACTATCGGGTTATGAAGGTGGCCTGGGCGCATAAGAGCGGCGCATAGGGCAGGGG
>JAISNW010000186.1 GCA_031276055.1 Deferribacteraceae bacterium
CGTGAACAAGTTCATCGCTCATATCTGAATTGTCTACCGTGTCAATAAAATTTATTTTATTCTGCGTGCTGATGCGTTTAAATTCTGGGAAACGTTTAGCTAGGTAAACAGCGCATTGCAATCGTCGTTTTTCCTCTTTCGCCGTAAACCTTTTGACAAATAGATAGTTCTTGTTCGATTGGACTACGCCGGAAAGCTCATCTGACATATATTCATATCCTTTCCCAATAGGAAAAACAACCCTACCGCCTTTTAAGTGTTGTGAATAAAATAATGGAACGGTATTCTCACCGGAGGTGTTACGCAAAAGTCTACGGTTACGGAAATCAACAGTCAGACCTGTTTTCATTTTCAAACCTATGGACGCAAGCGGTTTTCCTATGGAATTTACCTTCTCAAGTACATTGATTTCCTTGTGAGAGATGGGCAGATAGACATATTTTTCATCGCCTGAAACTACCGTTTCATAAGGCGCGTGCAGGAGAGTATTGTTCTCAAAATTATTAGAATCCAGTGATGAAGTAATATTGACCATTCGGGGGGCAACGCTGGTTTTTAGAACCTTCACTATCATAGTTTCTTGTAGTATTTGCTCTTTATCAAACACTTTATCACGACTTATAAACAGATGGATGTCAGTAATCTTGCCATACTTTAAAAAATATTTGCGAAAATGGGTAAAATATGCGCCAGATGTCCATGAACGCGGGATGATGTATACCAACTCGCCGCCTTCACGGAGATTAAACAAGCTCATCGCTGCAAATAAAAAATATATGTTTGGCGCACCATGACAAACACTTTTCATAGACGCCGCCTCAGGGGCTGCTTTGGCCAATTTGTAGTATGGAGGATTTGCGATTACTAAGTCATACTTTGTCGGAAACATTGATGCAGTGAGGTTTCCTGAAAAATCATCAGATTGTGAGAGTATATAATGTTCATCCACTATCCTCAATGACAGTCTTAGCCTTGATTTCTGACGGATGTATTCAAGATTGGAACGCAATAAGGCAATAACATCTGGATTTGTTTCATAACAGGTCAATTCCACCTGCAACGAGTTGTCATATCGTTCAATTGCTTCAATCAGCGCCGCAGATAATATGCCTGAACCCGCTCCAGGGTCAAGCAGCTTAATAATACATTGACGCGGCATATCAAACAAGCTTGCCATAAAGCGTGCTGTTGCTTTTGACGTAAAGAACTGTCCGAGCACCTTGCGTTCAGACTTTGGCTTAGAAATTATATACTTGTCTGTTTGTTCGACGACGTAATCTAACATGATAAATTGTTCCTAACCTTCTAAGCTCGCCCCTAGTGGGAATAATACCCCTTCCGTTTTTGAAAAGCAACTAGATATTAGGCAGCCTAAGCAGTGAAATTATCCCTTTTTCACCTTCAAATTTTTTTCTTTCCAAGAGATAAAAAATTATATACTATCTTTTATGGAAACAGGAGAGTTGACCCCCAAAAAACTTGTGGTGCTGATCGATGCCGACAACGCCAGTCCTAATATTGTAAAAGCCCTCTTTCAAGAGGTAGCGAAGTATGGGATAGCCACAGTTCGGCGCGCCTATGGCGATTGGACAGGAAGCCACCTCAAAGGGTGGAAAGATGTGCTCTTATCTTATGCAATACAGCCTATTCAGCAATTTGGATATACCACAGGCAAAAATTCTACCGACAGCGCCCTTATTATTGATGCTATGGATCTACTATATACCCGCACCTTTGACGGCTTTTGCATCGTTTCAAGCGACAGCGATTTTACCCGCCTTGCCTCCCGCATAAGAGAAGCAGGGCTTACAGTATACGGCTTTGGTGAAGAAAAAACCCCGAAACCTTTTATTAATGCGTGTGATAAATTTATCTTCACCGAGATATTAAAATCAGGAGTTGAAGAGGAAACAAAACTTAATAAACCGATGAGCTCGCACACATTAAAGGGGAATACCTCGTTGATGAACCTCCTTAGAAATGCTGTTGAAACATCGGTTGATGAATCAGGCTGGGCTTACCTTGCCAATGTAGGCCAGCAGATAGCCAACCAATCTCCAGAGTTTGATCCTAGGCTTTATGGCTACTCCAAGTTGAAAGAGCTTATTAAGGCAACAACCCTCTTTAATATAGATGAACGCAAAGATGAAAAATCCCCTAAGATAAAGTTGATATACGTTCAGAGCATAAAGAGGAAAAAACCTGCACAAAAGGCTGTTGATGCGAATACTAATAACCTCTGACACGCACGCTAAACGTTATTTAGACCTCCCTCTCATTTTACGAGAGGAGATAAAAAGAGCCGATGCCGTCATACATGCGGGGGATTATGGTTCTGTGGGCTTTTTTAATGAATTTGTTGCAATGTGCACCTCTTTTTATGGAGTACTTGGAAACAATGACCGCCTTGATCTGCCTGAGGAACTTATGCTAGAGCTAGACAGCGTCCGTATAGCTGCCGTACACGGCGATGATATGCTCTGGGGGGAACGTTGCAGCGCCCTCTTTAAGCGGTTTCAGGCAAACCGCCCCCATATAATAGTATATGGACATACGCACAGGTGGGAGAAAGAGAAGTTGTCAAACACTCTGCTCTTAAATCCAGGAAGCCCCACAAAACCCCGCGGCGTTCACAGCTCCTTTGCTCTCTTAGAGACTAGCAATGGAAGTTTTACTGTGGATATAATTATGGTTAAAGGCAGCTTATGAGGGATATAGTTCTAACAAGAGATTATGAAAAGATTATCTCCATCTGGGAGCGCTCTGTTAGAGCTAGCCATGATTTTTTAACAATAGATGTTATTTTAGATATAAAATCGGAGTTAATTAGACAGCTGCCTTATCTGAAAATATACGCATATGAGGAGGCGGCAGACGAAATTGTCGGTTTTATAGCCATTTTAACGAATCGCATCGAGATGCTCTTTGTATCGCCCGAACATTTTAGAAGAGGGATAGGCAGGGCGTTGGTGGATTTTGCAATAGATAATATGAAAGTTTATGAAGTTGATGTTAATGAACAGAATAACAGAGCAAAAGTGTTTTATGAGCATGTAGGATTTAGTGTTGCATGCCGCATGGAAAGAGATGCTGGGAGAAACTTCCCTTTGCTGCGTATGAGAAAGAGTTTATAGGTATAGTGGATATTTTTTAGGAGGGCATATATATTATGAGAATCTTTGCTGTTTTATTGAGCGCGCTATTCATATTTACCGCAGCTTGCACAAAAAAAGAAGAGACTGGGGAAAAAGCCTATAAGATAGGGGTTGCTAAGATTACCGCCCACCCCGCGCTGGATGCAGTGGAGAAAGGGTTGATGGATGAGCTTGCAGAGCGGGGGATAAAAGCCGAGTATGATCTGCAGAGCGCCAATAACGAATTTGCCACAGCCGCCTCTATAGCCGCACGTTTTAAGGCTGAAAAGGTTGATGTTGCAGTAGGGATAGCCACCCCCGCCGCACAAGCCCTCTTAAATGGGCTTGATAAACAGACGCCGATAGTTTTTAGCGCTGTTACAGACCCCGTTTCAGCGGGTTTGCGGCAATCCAACTTTAAGGATGCCGCTAATATCACTGGCGTTTCAGATATGACCCCTGTTAAAGAACAGATAGAGTTAATGAATAGGATTAAACCGCTTAAAAGCATAGGTCATCTATATAACTCTGGGGAAGCAAATTCCTTGGAGCTTTACAAGATTTTATTTGAAGTTTGCGATAATATGAATATCAAACTTGTAGCCACCACTGTAACAAACACCTCTGAAGTTAAGCAGGCGGCGGAGTTTCTTGTTCGCGAAAAGGTCGATGCCATATATGTCAGCACAGATAATGCAGTTGTCGCAGCTATGCAGAGCGTAACATCAACGGCGGAAAAAGCGGGGATTCCTGTAGTCAGCGCTGATCCTGTTTCAGCAGAAGGCAGCGGAGCCCTTGTTGCCTATGGGGTGGATTACTACACCGCAGGCAGACAGACCGGAATTATTATTGCAGAGATATTAGGCGGGAAGTTTGCAGGGGATATCCCTGTTAAATATATGCTCACAAAAGATGAACTTACCCTCTATTTTGACAAATCTGTTGGTGAAAAGCTGAACCTTGAGTTAAAGATAGAGTAGAATTACGGCTTGCTCTTTATCAGCGTGGAAATAGTCTGCACAGTCAGTGAACTTGCCGCCTATTTCCACGCCCGCAATTCTCCCTTATGCTCTCAATTCCCAAAAGCAGCGCTATTAAAATAGTTTTGCTAGTTTCACTGCACCCGTATAGCCCTTTTCACCGTTCTCTACATACAGATCATATGTATACGATATGAATATAGAAAAGGTGTTTGTAATATCTGTTTTTAGTGTGGCTTTAGCTGCATAATCAGCCATCTTATCTCTAACTTTGTGGGCTGCGCCGAAAGTTTCAGCGCTCTCTTCGCCTCCCCATATCCCCCCTAACGATAAGGTAATGATTGAATTTCCGTCATCTTCAACCTTAAAAGAGATATGCAGCTCCGCAAAGGCGTCTCCATCTTTTTCGAGGTCGGTTTTTGCTGTGTAATATAGGTAGTCTTTATTATCAGTGTAGAAATCATACCCTCCCCAAAGTTCAAAATAGAACCTTCCAACCCCTTGTGCAACCGCAAGGCGGGGAGAGAAAGCCCATCTATTTGCGCCGATATTTAGATAGGAGTTCTTGTTATAACTGCCTGTAGGGGCTTCCACACCCACCCCTAAATTGAGATGTCCGCTCCCCCAGAATAGTATTCTAGGCATAAGCACAAATTGCATATCCCCCGCTCCAGAGGTTCTACCGACCCCTTCCACCTCTATATCTGCTGTAGAGAGCATAAGATGTGCATAAATAGGAACTTTGTCCACCTCTTGAACCGCCGCTAAAATAAAGACGCCCATATTCATATCGACAGTGGGGGAGGCTTTATGAGCGCCTGATAGATAGACAGCATAGGTATCATCTGGATACCATCCAGAGTCAAACGGTCCGAAGCGGATCGGCTGCTCCGCAGCCATTGCGGATTGAACGGATGCAATTATCACTATGAGCAGAAACGCCAATAGCCTTTTCATCTCTCTCCTCCTGCAAAATTAGTTAACCGATTATATAATTTTTGTAGATAGTCCGCAACTAAAATTAGTTAATCGCCTATATATTTTCTTAAAACGCCTTTTTTATATTAGAACATATTTTTATTTTCCTTATATTACAAATATACTTTTATTATAAAAAACAGCTATAATAAAACATTTAGAACGGAAAAATGATTAAAAAATATTCATATTGCACTGATAGGTAGAAAAAGTGAACTATTTATAGGGA
>JAISNW010000188.1 GCA_031276055.1 Deferribacteraceae bacterium
GCTCTTCTATCTTATCTAATATTATCTGCTGCTGTTTTACATTTTCAGTTTTGAAAAGGGTTTCTTCAAGCCACAAGATAGCCTCTATAGTTTCCCCTTTCCGACTCATCAAGATTGCGGGGAGGTCAACAATCCAGTTAGGTCCGTCATGCTCCGCCGCACGCTCGGCGGCAACCTTTAAGTAATACATAGCTGTTTTATCGTCTAACCCAGTCAACAGCCTATAAACAGCATAAGCCATATCCCAGCTGTCAATAAATCTATCAATCCCTGTGAGCATGAAATCCGCCATATAACGTCTGCTCTCATCTTTTTTCGCCCATATCCAGTAGTATGCGATATGTAGATAAGGCTGGTCGTTGTCAGGATCGAGAGCTTTAACGGAGTAAAGGGCGGTAGTCAACCTGTTAAAATCTATAGATGGGATATTAATATTTGCTTGGCTGTAAAACACGTATAAGAGTAGGAGGCGTGAGGCAAAATCCCTCTCTCCGAGCGAGAGCAGCTTGTATGCATCGGTGGTGAAAACATAGAGGTCAACATATCTATACCTATCGTTGCGCACATTCTCAAGCATAGAGCCTGTATATAAGTAAGACAAGCCGAAGTGAACGCAGAACAAGAGCGCAAGCCCTGCTATTGCAAATTTTACCTTTACCTTCCTATATAAACTATCCATAACTAAACCTTACAGATTATACTCCTTATTTCAGAACAGTGCACATAAAAAAAGAACCAATGGGCTAAAACCGATGTTATAAAGCGGAGTATTTTAATTTTTATCTTTTTAAGGTTTTCCCTCTTGCATAACTTTATAATTACAACTATAATCATTTTTCTGAAAAATAAATAGTGCTTTTTTTAAAAAAGCTGTTAATATTGAACTTAAACGAAGTATAACACACTTTACGGAGAAAATGTATGAAGATTTTCGCGGGCGCATTAGGGGGAACCAACAACACGCTTGTTAAAACCGTCACGGTGAACAAGGTGCGCAATAAGCTGCGTTTCTTAAATGCTAGAACAATGTCCATGCACGCATTTGCCAGTAAAGTTGATGAAGGCACTCATGTTACCTGTGAATATGTTGACGCCGTATCCGCCGAGTCTGAATTTCCTCCACTAAATGATAAGAAAGCCTTCGCAATGCTTGCAAAATCCAAAGTTCAGGATCAACTCTTACCGGATGTGAGATACGCCTTTGCATTTAGTGAAGCGACTCTCCCTCGTGCAAGCGATTCTGCGCCGTCGGTCTCGGTTATGAAGTCTTACAATATATATGCGGTGCCGGCAGATTTAATTACCCAATACAGCGGCGGCAGCACCATGGCGGGCAATATTGCCTACCTAACTTTAGACCAGTTTTCCATGATGGCGTTCTCTGAAAAAGTTGCCACAGATAAACTCATCTGCCACGCATATGCTGATAAAAGCCAACTGCTTATTACCTTTAGTTACGGCAACAACCTTATCTATTCCCGCATATCTTCTGTTCCTAAGAGCTTTGACAGTAAGGAAGACCGCCTTAATTTCTATTATGAAACCTTGAATCTAACCTATGTATATATGAGGCAGTCCCGCCAACTTCCTGTGGATATGCTCATATTCAGCGGGTTGTTGAAATATGAGAAAGAGTTAGAGGAATCTGTCAAGAATTTTTCAGGGCATGAAGTGCAATACCTTGAACCAAGCCAGTATATCTCAGATTGCCGTGAAGATATATTTGATGAGTATATGCTTGCTATTGGGTGCTGCTTAGCAGATCCTGCCTTTAACTTTGTTCCTGTCACCAATAACGAGCTCATCTCCTATAAGCAGGTGCTCCTTGTCGTAAACCTCTGTTTTGCGGTTCTTGTTCTTGCTGCTTTTGTGGCTTGTGTGTTGAAAGCAGCTAAATATGTCGAGTTGAGGGGGGATATCTCCTCACGCACCCAACGTTTAACCTCCACATTAAACCAGTTGAACGCAGTTATTGGGGATGAAAATGAGTTAAGGTACTATAACACCTATATAAATGCTCTAAGGCAACGCGAAACCTCTCCTATAAATGCGATTGTAAAAGCTCAAGAGCTTTTATATATGAACACCTATGAGGAGATCCGTTTTGTTCTTGACAACAAGAATGAAAGTTCTGTTATAGTGCGCAAGAAGGAAACGTTTGACACTTACACCAGCACTTATGATTTTCAGCGTAAATATAACAGCTATATAGACAACTTCAAGGCTCTCTCACCGATTGCAAACTCTAAACTGAGAATTCCGGACCGCACATATGATATGGATATGCAACTCTTGAATAACAGAGGGACAGATGAATAAAGAGAAACTCCTTGAAAATGGGATAGTTCCCCAGTATTTACTTGCCGTGGGTTTGCTGGCGGTTGCATCTTTACTGGTTGTGCTGGCTTTGGTTCTTGGCAAGGTGAATGACGCCATGTCGGCTAAGTTGGCAGAACTTAAAAGGCAGGAAACAAGGTATGACTATCTTGCTCTCCAGATGAACGCTGAAAGGCTCCGAGATGCAGCTGTTAGGCTAAGTATTGAAAAGTTTGATCTGGATACTGCATCTGTCAGGCTTCTTAACTTTTCTGATTACCTCAATCAACGTTATAAAGCCAGTATGATTGAAGGCATTATCAAACAGAACTATGAATTGCAGGTTAAAATGCGTTTTTCATATACTCCAACTAGTGTAGAAGATTTTGTTTTTATGCTGGACGATCTCATTTCAAAGGAGGCGCCTTCAACTTTTATCTCCTCTTTGGTGGTGCGTCCTGTCGGCGGGACGGACAGCAGCGGCAACTACTTTGTTGAAACCAACTTAGTAGTGTCGCATCCATACTATAATGAAGGGGGGGCAGATAGATGAATCTAAACGAAACTGCTTTTGTTAAAACCCTTTCCCAGCTAGGAGGGGTTCACAAGAGGAACCTAGTTCTTCTCTTGGTGATACCTGTGATATTCTATTTTATCTATCCAGAAGCGGTAACTAGCGCCACAGGCTATGTAAACAACCAGCCCATACCTAGAGGTGTGGATAGGGTTAAGTTGCAGATAGATAAGAGCGGTGGGATATACGACCTACTCAAAAGTGCTCCAATAGACTATGAGAGCAAGTATATATTGGCTGGTTTGGTCAATGAATATCTTGCTAAATATTTTACAATGCCTCCGCCTCCGCCAACCGTAGTTACGGTTCCCAGCCGTCCGGCGGGCTCATTGGGCACAACCGCTGTAAGAAAGCCTGTGCTGCCTCGCAAGATATCGGAGTATAAGTTTACTCTCTCTATGATTGCTTGGTCTAAGGGGCATGCGTATGTTGTTATTGACGATAATATCTTCCGTGAAGGGCAGAGAACTTCCGCGGGGCTGTTGGTCAATAGGATTGAGAGAAATAGAGTATTGCTATCAAATAAATGGAGTTCCGAATGGGTAACACTAAACTTTTAATTGTTCCTTTAATGGTGTCATTTATTGTCTTGCTAGGCGGCTGCACATCTACGCTTACCTCAAATAGTGCACCGCAGGCGGTTTCGGGGGATAACAGGACGGTTCAAAATACTCCTCCTCCGTTAATTGTGCCTAAGCAGGCTAAAGTTCGCGAGATTGACCCTATGAGAGGTTTGACGTTTGACTTTTCCGCTGTGGATGCACGCGTTCGCACCGTAATCTATGCTATGGCTGTAGATATGGGGTTGAATGTTGTGTTCGCTAAGGATGTCGGAGCAGACAACCTGTTTACAGGCAGTTTCGTGAGCACACCTATGAAAGACGCTGTCGAACTGATTATGGACATTGCGGATCTGAACTATGAGATACGGGGTAACATTATCTACGTTTCAAAGTATTCCACACTGAACTATAATCTCCCCTATATGTCCACGGGGTTGGCAAAGCCTACCGCGAGTTTGGGCGGCGACGTAGTCGGCGGGGCAGATAAGGATGGAAACACCAACTTGAAAGGTGAGTATACCCTTGAATACGAAGAACCTGAAGCGGTGGACTTTTACACCCAATTAGAAGAGAATATCGGCGCTCTCCTGCAAACAGACGCTCAGAGCAACTTTTCTATTAACCGTCTATCTTCTTCCATATCGGTTTATACTACTAGAAGCAACCATAACCGCGTGAAATCTATGCTTGACAACATCGTTAAAAATTCCATCCGTCAAGTTCAGATTGAGGCGAAAATTATGGAAGTTGCCCTTGAGGATAGTTGGAGCTATGGTATAGATTGGAGCCGAGTGTTTACATCTTCTGATGGTTCCGTAGGGTTTGTTCAATCTTTAGCATCAGGCGTCTCGGGCGTGGGGCAGTTGAGCGTTGTTACTGGAACATTTAACGGGGTTATTTCGGCAATTGCTCAATATGGAAAGGTTGACACTCTATCTAACCCAAGAATCACTGTAATGAACGGACAGAGTGCGATGATTACAGCAGGGCAGATCAGACCTTATTGGGATAGAACCCTTAACCTTACAGAAACTTCCGGCGGCACTTCCTTGCAGACCTACACCTATGAAAAGTATAGCGTTTTAGATGGCGTCATGGTGGGAGTTACCGCCTTTATACACGATGATGGTTCTGTTATGCTGAATGTGCTTCCAATAACAACCCAGATTAGCGGGGAGGCGGAAGTTAAAGATAGCAGCGGCGTGGTGCAGGCCACTGCCCCTATTGTTGAAGTAAAAGAATCCGGCACCACAGTAAGGGTTGAAGATGGGGCGATGCTGGTTATCGGCGGTTTGATCACGAATACCAGAACCGTTACCAATACGAGAGTCCCCTTGCTTGGCGATATACCCATACTCGGTTATCTGTTTAATAGCGAAAAGGTAGAATACAGGAAACGTGAACTGGTTATCTTTATTAAGCCTACTGTTATCTACGGCGAGTCTAAGGTTACAGTGAGATGATAAACGGCGGCTTTGCGGGAAACAACCCGAAAAACACGAAAGTTATGAAGAACGGCAGCGCTGTTCTGAATGTTATAGCTGTGTTTGTAGTAATCATAATGGTTTCCGCCGCCGTCTTCTATTTCTTTGGGGACAGGATAATGGAGTTTATATTCCCTCCTGCCCCTGTAAAGATTGCATCTGTTGAACCTACCACACCTTATAGACCTCCTGTGCGGACAGCTCCTAGCGAAACAGAGCTCTCCGAAACGCCATCCACCGAAACGCCATCCACCGAAATTGCGGCTGCTCAAGATGGCGTTCCTCCTGAAGAGGCGCTTTCTGCGCCTAGTGAGCAAGAGGTAAAAGTTGTTTCTACTCCAGAGCCTACGGTGGAAAGCGTTCCAGCCGAAGAACCTGCTATAGAATCAGTTGCAGTTGCAGTTGGCGCTGTTGAAGCTCCTGCTCCAGCGGTAGAGCCCGCTCCCATAGTAGAGACTGCTCCAGCAGTAGAGACTGCTCCCGCAGCAGCAGAACCTGTTCAGGCTGCAGCCTCAACTGCTCCTGAGGTTGCTGCAGCAGAGGTTGCTGCAACTGTTCCTCCTCCTGCGGTGCAAGCTCCAGAGGTTGCTGCAGCGCCTGAACCTGCTCCTATAGCACCGCCTGCTGAACCAGTGGAAGAACCTGTTTTACAGGCAGCTGAAAGCGATGCAGAACCTGTTGCCGATCTTAACGCGTCAACTCCAGAAGAGGTTCAAACAGCTGATAGTGCAGAAGCGGTTGTTGCAGTTGCTTCCACCCCGCCGGTCGTTTCCACTCCGACAACTGCCGCCGCACCAAAACAGCAGACAGCAACTGTTCCTGCTAAACCGTCTGTTGCTGCCGCCACTGTTGCTTCAGCCACTGCTGTTTCAGCAGCCACAGCGCCAGTTCCTCCCCCTCCGGCGAAACAGACACCTAAACCACCGCAAGATGCTAAGTCTCAATATACAGCGTATGTCACACTGGCTAAAACCGCATTAGACGATGGGGATGAAAAAGAAGCCCAGAGGAACTTCCTTAAAGCATATCTTCTAGTTCCTAATTCTGAAGTCGCCTATAATATAGCCCTCATATATCTGCAAAGGAATCTGCCTGATAGAGCGGTTGCTTGGATCAGAAGGGTGGAGCTTAACGAACGCGACGCGGGCGATCTGGTGATGGCAATGGTAAACTCTGGGCATAAACGGGCAGCATCCGCCGCACTCTCGCACCTTATCTCTCAGGATAAGCAAGGGTATATTTACTACGCCTCCGCCTATCTGAAAGAGTTTAACGGCAATTTTGAGGGTGCATCCAACGACTATAAGATCGCTATGCAAAGAAGCGGTTATGATGATTACATCACCTACGCTTATGCACGTTCTCTTGACCAACTTGGACATATCTCTGAAGCGCGCTCTTATTATCAGGTGGTGGCAAATTCCCCTAATCGCGATATAGGCGTTGCCGCTACCCAGCGGCTTGAAGTTTTAAGATAAGTTTAGTTTGCTCTTTCTATTTATTGACCGCACAAGTTATTTTACTTTGTGCGGTTTTTGTTTTATTAACGGGGACTATGCTAAAAACTATCTTTTCATCTGAATTTTATTTTGCTAGGCATGGGGAAACTGAATATAACTTAAAAGGGATAGTCAGCGGAGATAGAGACGTTCCTCTCTCAACTGTGGGTATATCCCGCTCTCAAAGCGTTGCTGGAATTATTGGGCGGCTTGGGGTTGCCTCTGCATTTTGCAGTCCATTATCAAGAGCTCGCGATACAGCGCTTTATCTGCTTCAAGAGACTGCAATAACACCGATTGTTTTAGAAGGGTTAAAAGAGAGGCATTGGGGTAAATTGCAAGGTGTTTCAAAAACTCTGCTTAATAACTTTAATTTTAAGGAGAATAATGTTGAAGAGTGGGAGGAGTTTTACAGCAGAACCGTAAACGCCTTAAACGGCGTGAATTCACCCGCACCTGCCCTTGTAGTCGCCCATTCAGGAACTTTTAGAGTTCTTTTAGAATATCTTAAAATAGATATTGAAAGAAAACAGGTTAAAAACTCTTATCCATATAGGTTTTATAAATCAGGTAAAAGTTGGAGGGTTGCAGAAGTATAGGATGCTCTCTTTAACTGATATATCAAAATCGTTCGGGGCGCGTAAACTCTTTGATAGAGTTTCATTTACAATTAATTCCGGCAATAAGTTTGGGCTTGTTGGGCGAAACGGAGACGGAAAATCCACCCTGCTTAAAATTATTGCGGGGATAGAAAGTGCAGATACGGGTGATATAATCACCCCAAGAGGGTATACTATTGGGATTCTCAACCAAACCGCTGCATTTACAAAAAGTTCTGTTGAATTGGAAGCTCTATCTGTTTTAGGAAGTGAAGAAGAAGAGTATACAGTTGAAAAGATATTGTTTGGCCTCGGCTTTACAACAAAACTCCTGCAACTCTCCCCAAAGGCGCTTTCCAACGGTTTTCAGCTTCGACTCATGCTGGCGATGCTGCTTATTAAAAACCCCAACCTCTTACTCCTCGACGAACCGACAAACTATTTGGATATTCTAGCGATAAGGTGGTTAAAATCTTTCCTTAACTCATGGAAAGGCGAGCTGATCTTAATAACGCATGATAGGGCTTTTATGGACAGCATAGCTGCCCATATAATCGGAATACATAGAGGGAAGGTAAAGCTAATAAAAGGAGATACTCAAAAATATTATAACTGCATCGCCTTAGAAGAAGAGGTTTATGAAAAAACTCGAATAAATGAGGAAGCTAAACGAAAAGAGACAGAGCTTTACATCAGTAGATTTAGAGCAAAGGCGAGACTGGCAAATTTAGTGCAGTCCCGCATTAAAACGTTGGCTAAGCAGGTGAAGAGGGAGAAACTCTCCAAAATAGAAGGGTTGGATTTTTCATTCAACTTTAAGCCTATCGTTTCTAAAAGCTATATTCAAGCGGAATCTGTGGCATTTGGCTACGATAAGCCGCTTTTTAGCTCTTTCCGCCTCACCCTTTCAGAAGGGGATAGACTCTGTGTTATAGGAAAGAACGGCTTAGGAAAATCCACCCTATTGAAAATTCTGGCGGGGAAGCTGGAACCTGTCAAAGGGGAGGTATTAAAACATGCGGGTGTAAATGTTGGTTACTATGAACAACTCGGTCAGGATGAGATTTCTGCCAATACAACAGTTGAAGAAGAGGTTGCAAAATCTGCAAATTATCTTTTAGAGAGGAGCGCAGTTAGAAAGATATGCGCAGCGCTCCTCTTTTCAGGCGAAGATGCACTAAAAAAGGTTAATATCTTATCAGGCGGAGAATTAGCACGCGTTGCACTAGCGAAGTTGGCAGTGAACCCGCAGAGCATCCTTATACTTGACGAGCCTACGAACCATCTGGATATGGACGCAACGGACGCCCTTCTCACAGCCCTTTTAGATTTTGACGGACCCATCATAATGGCAACCCATAATGAAACTCTCCTGTATTCTTTAGCTAATAGGTTGATCGTTTTTCAAGGGGGCGAACCTATTGTATATGAAATGGGTTATGCCGAATTTTTGGAGAGAGTAGGCTTTATAGAAGAAACAAAAAAGCAGCCTAAAGCTAAAAAGGTTGATAGACGGATTAGGGCGGAGACGATTTCGGAAAAAAGCAGAACCCTTTCGCCGCTGAAAGAGAAGATAAATTTAGTGCAAGATAGTATTATAACGTGTGAAGACGAGGAAAAAGCTCTTATTTTACAGATGCAGTCGGCTAGCGATAGTTTATTAGGCAGACAGATTGCTGATATAGGGTTGAGGCTTAAAGAGGTGAAAAAGGATATTGACTCTCACTATGATGAATTGAATAAGCTATGTAAACAACATGATGAATTGGAGAGATATTATAATGCAATTTTAGATAGTATATAACAAATTTTACTAAAACGTAAAAAAGTGCACACATAATACAAAAATTCAATCGCTAATCGAAATGAGCATTATTCAAAGAAATCTATACTTGAGTTTTGGGAAAATATGCTTTTAACATAGGCAATCTATCTTGCAAAAGAGAGGTAGTTAGAGTATAAGCAATTAATAGCACTGTTGTAGGGGATAAACTGCACAGTGCGCCGTTGCAACGCGAACCTAACCTATAAGGAATTGCGACTATGGTGTATACTAGCATAGATGCGTTTTTTTGTCGTTGCAACGCGAACCTAACCTATAAGGAATTGCGACCCCTCTGAAAGCTCCGAAAATACGCCCTCAAGCGTTGCAACGCGAACCTAACCTATAAGGAATTGCGACGGCGACTGGTGGGTGGAGTGAAGGGAATTATGAAGTTGCAACGCGAACCTAACCTATAAGGAATTGCGACGACATGGCTTGTCAATAAAACTGCCATCACGCCCATGTTGCAACGCGAACCTAACCTATAAGGAATTGCGACAGACTCGACGCGTTTAGTGTAGGTGATCATACTAGTTGCAACGCGAACCTAACCTATAAGGAATTGCGACGTGTATTGCTATGATAG
>JAISNW010000203.1 GCA_031276055.1 Deferribacteraceae bacterium
GGGCAGAATGTAAACTCTTATATCTCTGAAGATGGTTTGCGCTTTCCCGAACTTCTGGCGCAGACGGCGGCGCTCTCTGAAAAGGTGCGCATCCGCTTTGTAACATCCCACCCGAAAGATTTCTCTGAACGGTTGGCGGAGGTTATAAAAGAGCACGGCAATATATGCCCCCTTGTCCACCTCCCCCTCCAATCAGGTTCTGATAGAATATTAAAGTTAATGAATAGGGGCTATACCGTTCATTCTTACCTAGAAAAATTGGAGAAAGCTGTGAAAATTGCGCCGTCTCTCCGTTTCTCTACAGATATAATAGTCGGTTTTCCTGGAGAGAGCGAGGCTGATTTTCTTAAAACCGCGGAAATCTTTCAACAAACCGAATATGAAACAGCTTTTATCTTTAATTACTCTCCAAGGAGCGGCGCTAACGCCTATAAACTCCCTGACGACATCCCAATGAGCGAAAAAAAATCAAGGCTGGCGCACCTGCTCTCTATACAGGAAGCTGTCACTGAAAAGCGCTACAGCAGCATTATAGGGGAGACTGTGCAGGTTTTAGTGGAATCTCCCTCTAAAAAAGACGCCTCCCAACTCTCCGGAAGAACAGAGTATAACAGAGTGGTGAACTTTAAGGCGGCGCTAGAGCTAGGGGATATGGCAACCCTTAGAATAACAGGGGTTAAAAAGAACACCCTTATAGGAGAAAGTCTATAGCTTCTTTTTAGCCGATATAATTGATAAAAAAGTGTTGAACTCCTATATATTTTGCTATAGTTTACTTAATCTGCTTAATGGAGAGAAAATATGGACAGTGAGATAGTTCTATCTGAAAAAGAAGCCACCCCCAAACAGGAAGAAGAGATAGCCCGCATTAAAGGGGAGATTAACCTTTACGACACTAACTCCATAGTCTCCTACGGAGCTAACGCCCAGAGAAAGACTTCGGAATTTATGGATCAGATCCTTTCCGCCATTAAGAACGAGGATCTCAGCGGAACGGGCGAAATTCTAACAAACCTTATGGGAGAGCTGCAAAGTTTTGACGCCGATACCGCTCCTAAAGGCTTTCTATCAAAGCTCTTTTCTTCAGCAAACTCCCGGATCGCTAAGGTTAAAGCGAGTTATACAGAGGTAGATAGGAATATATCGCAGGTCACTGAAACTCTTGAACAGCACCGCCGCCAACTTATGACAAGCAACTCTATGCTCGATAAGCTCTATGAGAAGAGCCTAGAATCAATTGAAGAGTTGAAACTATATATTACAGCAGGGGAGCAGAAGATGCTAGATGTTCAGCAAGATATGCTGCCCGCTCTGAAAGAGAAGTTAGGGGAGGCAAATGACCCTCTTCTTGTTCAACAGGTAAGAGATGTCTCCGATGCAGCAGATCGTTTCGATAAAAAGATTCACGATCTCAAGCTAACCCGCACCGTTTATATCCAGTCTCTACCGCAGATTAGGATGCAGCAGGCGAATAACAGCATCTTAATAGATAAGATCCACTCCTCTATAGTCAACGCCATCCCTCTCTGGAAGGCGCAGATGGTGCTCTCGCTTGGATTATCCCACACATCAAACGCCTTGAAAGCCCAGCAGAGCGTCACCAACGCCACAAACGAGCTTCTCCGCAGAAACAGTGAGATGTTGAGAGAGAACACGGTGGAGATAGCAAGGGAGAATGAGCGCAGCATTGTGGATATTGAGACTGTCCGCAAGGCGAATGAAGATATTATAAACACCATAAAAGAGGTGGTTCAGATTCAGGCGGAGGGGCGTTCAAAACGCCAGAGCGCTGAAGTTGAACTCAAAAAGCTGGAAACAGAGCTTAAAGAAAATATATTGAAGAGTATAAGCAATGAAAGCGCTTAAAACTATCGGGCTGGTAGCCCATGATAACCAGAAGAGAGACCTTGTTGACTGGGTTGATGCAAACTCCCTCACATTAAGCAGGCACAGGCTTGTATGCACAGGCACTACAGGGAAGTTGGTTTCACAGATGTTTAAGCAGAAACATCCTGATATAGATGTTGAGATTATATTATTAAAATCCGGTCCGTTAGGCGGCGATCAACAGCTTGGGGCGATGATCAGCAACGGCAAGGTGGATTTCATAGTCTTTTTAACCGATCCTATGACTATGCAGCCTCATGATGTGGATGTTAAAGCTCTTATACGCATGGGGATTATCTATAATGTCGTTATGGCGTGCAATCTTACCACGGCGGATTTTGTGATAGCAAGCCCCCTATTCACAACGGATTACGAGCAGAAGATTCAAGACTATTCTAAATATATAACTAGGGAGTATTAGTATGCGTGGACATATCAGAAAGGGTGGGTGCAGCGAGCTTATGCACTTTTTCACCTCTCTTGTGCGGGCGGGTTTATTAACGTTTATCCTCGCCCTCTTTTATACTGCGGCTTTAGCAGCAGAGCCTTTTACAGTTAATTTCCCCTCTGCTCCGAAAGCTCTGGCGCCTTTTAATGTTGAGATAAAAGCCGTCGCTTCCCCCGCTCCTAAAAAGATAAAGGTTTCCTTTAAGATGAAGGCGATGTATATGGGGGATTTTAACTTTGAGGCGGAGGAGAAAAACGGCGTATATTTCATAAACAACGTCACCCTTCCGCGCTGCATGTCAGGCGAAAAGGTTTGGGTGCTTGTTATAGATTACAATGGAGGCAAACAAGAAACAACTTTTGAGCTTGAATGATTGAGATTTTTGCCTCATCATTTCTAATCGGTCTTATAGGAAGTTTCGCCCACTGCGCGGGAATGTGCTATCCGTTCGTGCTGTTTATCTCCTCAAAGTATAAAGCGGTTGGATATGCAATAATGATCCCTCAGGTTAAATATAATCTGGGGCGGATAACTACCTATACAGCTTTAGGGGCGCTTTTAGGGAGTTTAACTGGAATTCCCGCATTAAATGGGCTGCTCCTGCTGCAAAAAGGGCTTACGATCTTGGCGGGGCTTGTTCTTATCCTCTTGGCATTGAAGTTGTCGCTGCATCTGCCTGCTCTGCTGAACTTTAACCTCATTTCAAAGGTTAATTCTCCTTATCTAACAGGGGTTGTCTTAGGCTTCCTCCCTTGCGGGCTTTTAATGGGGGGGCTTATAACATCTGCTATGGCTAAGGGTGCACTAGCGGGAGGAGCCTCGATGTTTCTTTTTGGGGCGGGCACTTCAGCGGCGCTGCTGATAATGGCTCTGACAGGCGGGTTGATAGAGAGGTATATCCCTTGGGCGAAACACGTTTTTAGATTTATCTTGCTCGTTTCAGGGATAATCTTGATATATAGGGGGATAATGTTATAACCCCCTTTTTTATACCTAAGAACTGCAAAAATATTAGAGTTGACAATAAATTGATATTATGTGTATAACGATTTGGTTCTTGCATTTTTGTTCTTTTGTTATATTTTAAGTAGTGAGTGATAAAAAAATCAGTATATATTAATTATGATATACTGTTATTATATTTTTTGATTAATCTTTTTGGAGGCGCTTATCATGATTGGAAAAAAATTAAAGGAACTTATACGCAGAAGAGGGATCAAGCAGATTAAACTTGCAAGATACTTAGGGATATCTCCGTCTCGTCTGTCTAACTACCTAAGCGATAAGAGAGAGCCTGATTTAGAGATGCTTTCTAAGATGGCGAAGTATCTCGATGTTGATCTCAACTTTTTTTCAAATACCTTTTATCAGCACAGCACAGAGCACAAACGCAGCTCCACAGCTCATTTTGAGCTCAAACCGATTGAAGAAGGGGAGTTTGTCGCCCCTACCGTCAACATCCCCTATATTCCTATCAACTCCAAAAAGAGGCTGGGGCATAAAGCTCTAGTTCCCGTGCCGCTCTTCCTTGTAGAAGAGGTGGATAACCCTGCCGAGAACGCTCTAATGTGCGATGTAACCACAAAGATAGGGGGGATTCACTTTAAGAACGGCGATCTGGTGCTCTCTGCTAAGTGCAGCTCCATCAAGAATAAGAGCGGTAAATTGGTCTTTGAAACAGGGAGGAACGGGAAATCATACCGCTACCTTGAAACGAAAGATCGTAAATATCTAGTTTCTGAAGACAATTCAGAGATGATAGACATCCTTTCAGATGAAGATTTAGATAAATTCCACGCTCTTTTATGGGTATTAGCACGCCACTAAGCTGTAATTGCTGCAAGGGCTATGGATGGATATTTACGTTGCTGTTGATGAGTTTCTAAACTTTCATAGATTGCAGAGGAACGCCTCCAACCATACCTTGCGCGCTTACTCTCGCGACCTTACAGAGCTTGCAGGCTATGCAGAGGGGGATAAAATTTCAGAGGTGGAAAACTTTGACTCTTATCTTCTTAGGGGGTTTCTTGCCTTTCTGCATGAAAAAAAGTTAAACAGAGCCAGCGTAGCTAGAAAAGTTGCAGCCATAAAATCTTTCTTTAAGTTCTTGCTCTCAACGAAAGTTTTAGAAGAAAACCCCGCGCGAACCCTATCTTTCCCTAAAAAAGAGAAGAAGCTCGCGTCCGCATTTGCAAGAGACGCTGTCATTAAACTTGTGGAATCCCCTGATCTCAGCGCGCCTGAAGGCAAGAGGGATCGGTTGATTTTAGAGCTGCTTTACGCAACAGGCGTGCGGGTGGGGGAGTTAGAGGGGTTAAACCTCTCTGACATCGATATGAGCGGGCAACGTATAAGGGTGAGGGGGAAAGGGAAAAAGGAACGCTCCGTCCCTATTGACGAGTTTTATATAACCCTTATTAAAGACTATCTAAGAGATCTGCCGCGCCTATTTCAGAAAGGGTTCTCAGCTGACACAGAGGCGTTAATCTTAAATAGGCGGGGCGGGAGGCTGACCTCAAGAAATATTCTAGCAATAGTGAAGAAATATCTTGCTAAGTGCGCTCTACCAGAGAGTTATTCCCCGCACTCTTTTAGGCATACCTTTGCAACACATCTTTTAGAAGAGGGGGCTGATATTAGAGCGCTGCAAGAGCTCTTAGGGCACTCCTCGCTT
>JAISNW010000250.1 GCA_031276055.1 Deferribacteraceae bacterium
ATCTACAGATATGGGCAGCCGTTATGCGCCTCAGCTGGCTGGGATTGCGGCAGGGAAGATCTTAGGCGACAATAAACGCACCATCCGTGTAGAACTTGTAGGCAATAACGATATAGACAGATTGCGTGACTTAAAGCAGAGCGTTCAGAATATCAGTTGGGTTTTAGATGTGAAAGAGACGGGGATTAACTCCCTCAGCTTAACATATCCTGAAAAGGCGGTTTATCTAGCCTCTATCATAAATTCAAGCGGCGGGTACCCTATAAAGAGCTTTACTGATACAGAGATATTGGTTTATCCAAGATAGATTCTCTGAAATTTTTGTGAAACTTCTGTGAAACGGGGGGTCGCGGCGGGGGTTCTCTCGGGAGTCTTTTGGGGGATAGTTTTTCTTATACCTGCTGTCCTCCATGAATTTTCCCCATTCATCATAGTTGTAATCCGTTACTCTTTCTATGGAATCCTCTGCTTTGGAGCTATCTTTTTTGTCCGCTCTCTTTCAGGGCGGAAGGCTTACGCGCAATTTTCTAATCTGGACGGGAAACAACGTCTAGTAATGGTAAAGCTGGTTTTTTTTGGGAATATCTTTTACTATCTAGCTGTAACAGGCGCTGTCCAACTGATTGGGATTGCGGCGGTATCGCTCATAGAAGGGCTTGTTCCTGTTATGGCGGTTCTCTTTGGGCGTTCACCGGGCGTCTCTCTTAAACGTCTCTCTTACCCGCTTATCTTGATTATACTCGGTCTTATCGCCATAAATACTGATCTGTTCACCGCTCTGCCTGACAAAACTCTTGCAGATAAAGCGATAGGGGTGCTGCTAGCCTTTCTTGCTCTCTTCTCATGGAGCTACTATGCCATTGTAAATGCGCGCAGCCTCCAACTTTACAGCAATTTCACCCCTAGCGAGTGGTCTAGCTTATTTGGAGCGGTAACAGGGATATTTGCAGCTATTATTGGGGCGGCTGCCTTTTTGTTATTAGGGGGGAATATCCCTTCAAAATTCATCCAAGGCGATCTCTCTCTCTTATTGACTATGACGGCGGTTCTTGCCATCTTCCCATCTTTTATGGGGACAATATGCTGGAATGCGGCGTCTAAAAAGCTGCCTGTCAGTTTATCAGGGCAGATGATAGTATTTGAGACTATATTCGCCCTCATATACGGCTTTATATATTACGCCCGTTTCCCCCGACTGCTTGAAACGGCGGCAATCGTCTTAATGGCGGCGGGGGTTGTATGGTCTATAAGGCTTCATAGGAGATACTAATAAATTTATAAGAGGTTAATTTTATGGAGAGTTTAACTATAGGCAGTGGAAAACCAAAGTTAATTGTATGCATCACCAGCCAAAATATATTGGAGCTTTCAACAGATATTAAGAGCGTCGGCTCTATTTATGATATTTTAGAGTGGCGGGCGGATCAATTTATCGGCTTTGCTGATATGAGTATAGAGGCTGTAAAGAGCGCCGCATCGCTTATGAAAAAACCGCTCCTTTTTACCTATAGAACTAAGAGCGAAGGCGGGGCGGGCGATATAACCGTTGAGGAATACACCGCCTTAAATAAACGGGTGTTGGACGCTGAAATTGCAGAGCTTATAGACATTGAATATAACACTATGGGAGAGGCTTTGACAGAGCTTGTTGATTATGCACACGCCAAAGGGGTTAAGGCGCTCGCCAGTATGCACGATTTTGAAAAGACTCCCTCCAAAGAGGAGATTATCGCTCATCTTAATAAGCTGCAGGCAGCGGGGGACATCTCTAAAATTGCAGTTATGCCGAAGAGTGAGGATGATGTTATAACCCTTGTTGAAGCGCTCCTTGATTTTCGGCGGGATTTTGCAAAAAAGCCATATATAGGCATATCTATGTCTAAATTAGGTTTTATAACTAGGGCGGCAGCCGAATTTTTCAGCTGCGCTGCTGTATACGCCTCTTTAGGTAAATTAGGCGCGCCAGGCCAGGTAGATGCAGAAACTATGATGCAGTTCTTAGATGAAGTGCACAGCTTGATCCAAGATGAGCGGCGGAAATCTTGCAAATAGCTGAATAAGGTGCTATATAATTCAATCCGAACTTTTAGGTGGTCTTATGAGCAAGATTTTAGATATAGCAGTAAAAACCTTTGACATCGAGATAGAGGGGTTAGAGGCGGCAAAAAAGCGCATCGATGCGGGCTTTGAAAGAGCTGTTGAGTTGATTATATCATCAAAAGGGCGGCTTGCCGTCACAGGGATGGGTAAATCTGGGCATATAGCCCGCAAGATTGCCGCCACCCTCTCTTCCACAGGCACCCCCGCCTTCTTTATCCACCCTGCAGAGGCTGTTCACGGCGATATGGGGATGCTCGTTAAAGGGGATGTTGTGCTCGCCCTTTCAAAGAGCGGCGAAACAGAGGAGATAAAGGCGATTCTCCCATTGATTAAGCGTTTGGGCTACCCTCTCATCTCTATCACAGGCAACCCAGCCTCCACACTGGCTAAAAAGAGCGACGCCCACCTTGACGGCAGCGTTGAACGTGAAGCGTGCTCTCTGAATCTAGCCCCTACTTCAAGCACCACCCTATCTTTAGTTTTAGGGGATGCTCTAGCAGTAGCTCTTATGCAGGAGCGCAGCTTTACTGATAAAGATTTCGCCCTCTACCACCCTTCAGGCGCTTTAGGCAACCGTCTATATCTTAGGGTGGCGGATATTTGGCATACAGGGAGCGATCTCCCTGTAGTAAAGCTCTCCACCCCGATGAAAGACCTCTTATACATTATAAGCTCTAAACGTTTTGGCTGCGCCGCTGTAATAGACGGGGAGGGGAAGCTCGCAGGGATAGTGACTGACGGCGATCTAAGGCGCTGTATGGAGAAGTATGAAAATTACGGCAAGCTCACCGCCGCCGCGATAATGACTCGAAATCCTAAAGTTATAGCCCCAGTGGAGCTTGCCATCAGCGCGTTGGAGCTTATGGGCGTTTACAGTATAACCACCCTTCTATCTGTTGATGCGGAGGGTAAACCGGTAGGGATTATCCATATGCACGATCTCATCCGTAGAGGATTAGAGGGATGAATTTTTTTGATTTTGATCTATCAAAACTAATCCTCTCTGTAGTCCCATTTATTCTAGCTATCACCATCCATGAGGCATCCCACGGTTATGCCGCCTATTATCTAGGGGATAATACCGCTAAAAATGCAGGGCGGCTCACCCTAAATCCATTCGCCCATATAGATATATTAGGGCTTGCGTGTCTGCTTATTACAAGGATGTTCGGTTGGGCAAAGCCGGTGCCTGTAAACTTTGCCGTAATATCCCGCAAACGTTATGGACCTATGATAGTCGCCGCCGCAGGTCCTCTTAGCAATATTGCGTTGGCTGTTATATCGGTTCTCATCCTAGCCGCCTTTTCAAGGGCGGTGGGTTTAGAGGAGCTGGCGCGTAGAACTGTGGAAAATTCAACCGTTTATATCTTTATCAACTACTCTCTGCAATACTGCATAATTATAAATATAACTTTAGCTATCTTTAACCTTATCCCAATTTTACCGCTAGACGGCGGGCGGATGCTGCAAAACCTTCTCCCGCCTGATAAAGCCTATGCCTATGGAAAGTTGGAGCGGTGGGGTTTTTTTATTATCTTGCTCTTAGTCTTTACAGGAGTAGTGGGTAAATTTCTATTTCCGATTATACATCTAATCAATAATTATCTGTTGCAGCTTGCTTTTGGGGGGTGGGTATATTGAAACGGGTATTCAGCGCGATGCGCCCTACAGGGCGGCTGCACTTAGGGCACTACTTCGGCGCCCTTGACAACTGGATTAAACTCCAAGAGGATTATGACTGTTTTTATGGGATCGCCGATTGGCACGCCCTAACCACAAACTTTGAAGATCCTGCGGATATTCGGGAAAATACCCGCCAGCTTCTCCTTGATTGGCTAAGCGTGGGGGTGAATGCGGAAAAATCTACTCCGTTTGTGCAGTCTAAAAACCTCGCTCATGCGGAGCTCTACCTCCTTTTAGGGATGATAACCCCAGTCGCGTGGCTTGAGCGCACCCCAACTTATAAAGAGCAGCAGGCGGAGCTCTCCCATAAAGATCTCTCCAACTACGGCT
>JAISNW010000031.1 GCA_031276055.1 Deferribacteraceae bacterium
GCAAGATGCCCGCCCTCTTTTAAGAGGTTCATCCCTTTTTCATAAAAGAGGCAGTAAATATCCCCGTTGCCGTCAAAGGCGGCATAGCCTTGCTCTTGATAGCTCTTCTTTATAGCGGCGGGAAGCTTCTGCAAACCTCTATAAGGCGGGTTGGAGACAATTAGATCAAAACCGCCGTTCTCGCTGAACACCTCCGAAAACATTATATCCCACAGAAAGTTTTCCTGCTTAAAATCTGCCCACCCTTCATCGTTAAACCTCTTTCCTAACCTAATTTCAATAATCTTACGAAGCAAGGAGGCAACTTTGGTGCGCGCCTCTTCCTTTTCTGCTTTTATGCTGACTTCAAACAAACGATCTTTTGCCCTCTTAAACTCCTTTTCAAACTCATCCAAACCTTCTGAATACTCCTCAGTATTATATGATGAGTGTGACGTCTTGAGACTGCTTGATTCCAGAAAATCCACAAGAGAATCCCCGTGCATTAGCCTAAAATCAAGGTTCGGCAGGGGTTCAATATGTTCAGTTGCCTCCTCATCAACTATAAGCGAGAGCCATAATCTAAGTTTAGCTATCTCTATAGAACCTTTTTCTATATCCACACCATAAAGATTGTGGGCAATGCAATATCTTTTCAACTCATAGTGGTTAAGTTCTTCTTTTTGAAATATAGCCAAAGTCTTCCGTAAACGAACTATCTCTGCCATTGCAGCTAGTAAAAAAACCCCTGAACCCACCGCGGGATCGCATATAGTGATCTCTTTTAGCGCTGTATCTATCTCTACGGCATAGTTTTGAATATTTGGAAATCTATGTTTATAACTCTTAAACTTACCTTGAACAACAGTCTTGCTCTCCTCTAGGAAATCGCAATGATATAGAATGAATGGCCTTATCTCGCTCGCTGCCTTTGGGAAACGGCTTGTTATATACGCCAAAAGACTCTCCTTGCAGATAAAATCCACCACTTCTATAGGGGTGTAAAAGGCGCCCTTTTCCTTGCGCTCCTCCTCAGCCAGGAGGTTTTCAAAAACCTTCCCCAACATCTCCGGATCCACCGCCACCTCTCTTTCCAACGGCTCGCTCTCATAGACGGTAAAGTTGTAGCGGTCAAAAACATCAAGCAGCCCGTTTCCGCTCTCCCCTACAGAGCTATTAACAGCCTCTGAAAAGATTGTATCAGGCAGATAGATATTCGTTCCACTCCAATCATAGCCCTCCACGGGCTCAAAGAGCCCTCCGTTTAAGAAAGGGATCCGTTTATTGAACCGAGTATAAAAATCCTCCGCACGTTTCTCTGCCAAAGCCTCATAGAACAAGGGCTCTAAAATATCGTTAAAATAGTTCTTGTTTCCGCGCTCATTAAAGAGGGTTCTTAGGTAAGCCTTATCGCCTTCTCCCCATAAACGCCCCTTATCAACCCCTAGCCACCCTTTCTTTTGCAGAAAGTATAAAAAGATGATCTGGCTTAACAGTTTCTTGGCAAAATTATCGGGAGAGATCTTTTTAGTTTCAAACTCCCCCTTTATCTTGGCGTCTTTTACTATTAACTTCTCAAGCTCCGTTTTAATCTTATCTTTAAGCCCCTTAAAGCGGGCGAAAAATTCCTCCGTAACGCTCTCGGAGTTAAATGCCTCCGTAAGGGCGGAAATGGAAAATTCAGGCGCTGCAAGAACTTTGCAAAGCCGTTCCTCAGCGGTGTGAACCTTCTCCCCCTTACCTAAGCGGTAACTCCAACGTTTAATGGGAGTAGTCAATTCATCGAACCCTTTTGCTTCGTCAAACTCATAAACCGTTTTAACAAGAGAGAGCCGCCACGCCCCGCTGGGTGCAACAAAGGCGGCTAAAAGCATACTTTTGGGGTTGCACCCGCTGTAGATTAACATATACCACCTTGAAAACTCCCTCTGAAACGAACGCGCCCTATCAAGAGAGCTCTCATCTTTAAGATAGACAACTATTACAGCTTTATCATGGTGGTTTACTCCAAACTTTGTCAACCGTTCAAAGCTCTTCACCTTTTCCTTGAATTTTTCCTTAAACTGCACTTGCTCCGCTGTGCGGAGCTTTTTACTATCAACAGTATTATCAAGGTGAAAAAGCTCCATAACAAATTTAAGGAAGCAACCCCTGTTAAAATTGTTTTCAAAGAGCTCTCTTGCAAGCTCTTGTGCTGTTAGTTTATCCACCTAGCGCACTACTCTTTTAGATACATGGAGAGCACCACTTGGGCGGAGTTTAGCTCGTCTGCAGGGTTGAGCATTTCTTCTTCCCCCTCTAAAAGCAGCTCTGGTATACTCTCTTTCATCTTATTATACCTCTCTTGTGCAGTCTGCTTCCCCTTCAGTTTGGTAAAGACGGCTTTATATGTTGCTGGGGGGATAACCCCATTGTCATTGGCTTTCAAGAGTTTTTGCAAAAAATCGCTTTTCTCTTCATCTCCTTGAAATTCACCCAAAAGGGCATGTATATGTTTGCGCAGTTTGCTCCTATTGCCGCCTGTGCTGTGCGCTGGATGGTGGGCAAGGGGGGAATATATATCCTCAAAGGCGTCTATATTTGCCCTAAGAAGATTGTAATAGTCTTCAGGAATCTTCAACAAAGGTTCATCCACCCCTGCTTCAAAGAGTTTTGCACTCTCTAAAAAGGGAAGCTCACGGCGCTCGTCTGAAGAGGCGGCAAAAAACCTATGCAGCCCCTGTTCATTTCTAATATAGGAGATTAAGAGATTTTCAGAGCCCCTTTTACAACTTTTAGCCTTCCTAGGGATATGTTTAATCCGCTCATAAAGCTCGGAGAAGTTGTCTTTTACATCTTTTATAATGCTTAGGTATTTAAGCTCGCTATCTTCTTCCTCATCTTCCCCTTCAACGCTGTTAAGCCTTGCAAAAAGCTCGTGAGAGCCTATAGCCTCCCCTTCGGTGAGGGTGGCGGCGTCATCCCCTAAAAGATCAAGGAAAGAGGCAATCTTAGCCTGTGCTCTCTCTTCTAAGCCCAACTCCTCGTTCACCTCTTCGGCGGGGAAGAAGTTATATATATGTATCTCATCAAACTTCGTATCCACCCTGTTGATACGCCCGATCCTCTGCATCATTCTTGTGGGATTCCACGGGATGTCATAGTTTACAACTACATTTGCTCTATGAAGGTTCACCCCTTCAGAGAGAGCATCAGTGGTGATTAAGATTCTATAATCGTTTTTGATCTCATCCGCGAAGGCGTCAAAATTCGCCAACACCTCATTTCTCACGCTGGCGCTTAAAGAACCGTAAAAGAGCAGCGCTTTCTCCTTTATGAGGTTCTCTTTTAGGTAGACGGCGCTCTCTGCACACTCTGTAAATATAAGAACTCTGTTTTTTGAAAGGGCAGGTTCACTCTTTAACGCTTGTTTCAACGTTTCAAGTTTAGGATCATGATGGTATTTTTTCTCTATCTCCTCCCAAAGATTCCTAATCTCTTGTAAAACATGAAGATCATTCACAAGGTCGTGCTCCAACTCCTCTGAAAAATCAGAAACAGGTTTTCTCTCCGCCTTTCCGCTTTGGAGCAGCTCGTCTACCTCGTCTTGTCTGCCTTCATCTAAATAATCAAATATCTTTTGGAGATGATCTTTGCTGATATAAACAAAACCGTTGTTGAACTGTTCAATAACCTTTTCATAGGAAACAATAAACCTCCCTATCGTCTGCTTAAAAGCATAAAAGCTGCTTTCCAGCCGCTTTAAGAGGAGCGCTTTCATGAACCCCCGCATATTTTTAGCGCCTATTTCAGCGCGGTTGTCCCTAAATTTATCATAAAGGGGCAGCGCGTAACGGGCGTAGGCAAGCTCATGCACTACTGCGGTTACAGTGCTGTCAAAGGCGGCATTCTCCTCTTTGTTGAGCTTATAAAAGAGCGGGTGCGGTTTTGAAACCTTAGGAAATTTCAGATTATTTCTTTTAAGGTCTTCATTAAAATATTTGCTGACGTCTCTTCGGGTTCTCCTAACCATAAGATGCTTTAATACCTTTTCCCGCATGAGGCGCCCCTGCTGCTTGGCGATTGCTACGCTATTTTGGCGGGGGGCGTGCTTAAGCTCAAGATCAAGCTCCTTAAAAAAACTCTCCAAATTGGAAAGTCCAGGAATTTTGGAGCAGATGGGACGTTGAAAGAGTTTAATCTGGTTTAGTATATCTCCAGGCCTATTGTTATAGGGGGTGGCGGAGAGGAGGATCACCCTCTTGCCATTGCAAATCTGCGCTATATTCTCATACATGGTGGTTTTATCGCTTCTAAAATAGTGGGATTCATCGATCACAATATTATCAAATAAGCGGCTCTTTTTGATTATAGTTTTAAGGTTTCCCCTTGAATGGGCGCGGCCATTCAACTTAAAGTCCGATATGGCGGCATTCCAACTCGTTATAAGCACCGGAGGGGCAATCACCAAGGTCCGCCCGCCTAACTCTGCACAGAGCATGGCCGCCATATAGGTTTTGCCTAAACCCACCACATCGGATAAAAACACCCCGCCATACTCTTTAACTATCCTCTTGGCATTCAAGACAGCCTGCTCTTGATACTCAAAGGCGATAAAACCTTCAGGACGGCTTGAAATGATCCTCTCGTCAACATCTTCTAATTGGTTCTTAAAGTATTCATAAAGAAACTTGAGATAGAGCTCATAAGGGGTTACGGGGTGGATATAACTTAACCTTACCGCCTCGCAAAACTGCTCCGAGACGTCAACAGCGCCTTTCCAATACTCTTCAAACTTCTCAAGGGCAAAGCGGTAATCATCCGTATGGGTGAGCTCTGCATTAAACTCTAAATTGGAGCTGAAACCAGAGCGGGTGAAGTTGCTGGAACCCGTTATAACCCGCCCGACATCCCGATCGCCTTGCTTAAATGAGGCTATATATACCTTTGCGTGAATATCTTTATCCCTGCGGGCTTTTATCTGAAGTTTTCCGCTTGCTATCCATTCGGTGAATTTAAGAACACCGCTCTCAACAGAGCTGTCTTCATCTATAGCATCAAGCTCTTCCTCAACGGTTTTCTTTATCCGCTGTCTAATAGAGCCCTCAATGATATAGCCCTCATTCGCCCTTGCCCTCTGTATATGGCTGAAAACAGAGGCGCCAGAATCTATGCCTATAAGAATCCTGATTTTATCAACATGCTCCAACTCTTTGTAGATAAGGTGGAAACCTGACATATAAAAATAGCCCGACAGACAGTCAAACCGCTGCGAGTCTATTAAAAGCCGCTTAAACCTAGCTTCAAGGTTGTTCTCGCCCTCATTGGTGATAAAAGAACCGTTAAAAGACATGTTCAATCGCTGCTCTGGTATGAACCGTAGTATTTTACCATATAGGTTTTTACATCCTGCTCCGAAAAGAACTTTGCAGAGGAGGTTGCAGCAGGAGCGGTTTTATGGACTGCCGCTTTTTCAAACCGTTTCGGAATAAACCCCAATGAGAGCGCCCCTTCCAAGAGATTCTCCACCTTGTGGGGTGTAGATATTATGACACTGTCTAAATTTCCAAGACTTGCTTCGGCGTATTCTATTGCAGAGATAACAAAGCGCCTTATTGTTGCAAGGTTTGAGAGCTGATCTTGAGTGATATAGAGGGTATCCGCCTTATCTCTGAAGAGAGAGTATGCAGCCCTGCCTTCATGCTGCATCAGCTTTACTACATATTCAAGGGGGACAGACGGTTCAAGGGCGCTCCTAGGATAGAGGTTAAGCTCGCTGTCGACAAGTTTTAATCTAAG
>JAISNW010000061.1 GCA_031276055.1 Deferribacteraceae bacterium
GCGGTAATAAGAGAACCGCTTCTAGCGGATGCCTCGCATATTATAACCCCTTTTGAAAGCCCGCTGATAATACGGTTGCGTTTAGGAAAGTTATATGGAACAGGTTTTTCTTGTGGATAAAACTCTGTGAGGACGCACCCTTGCACGCATATCTTGTCAAGATATTTAATATGCTCTTTAGGGTATATATTTTCAAAACCGCTGCCTAGCACCACAGCGGTGCTCCCTGTTGCCGCCGCGCTTAGATGCGCTGCAATATCCACGCCGAAGGCAAAGCCGCTGACAACTGTTATGCCGCAGCGGGCAAGGCTGCCTGCTATCTCAGAAGCTATATTCAACCCATTGCGGCTTGCTTTTCTGGAGCCCACAATCCCTATACAGAACTGCTCTAAGCACCTCTTCTCTCCCTTGAGGAAGATTAGCAGGGGAGGATCGTTAATCTCCTTTAATATAGAGGGGTAGTCGGGGGTTAAAATAGATATTATCTCTGCTCCGCCCGCTTCCACCCTTCTTAAATTAGCCTCCGCCGCCTTCATAACGGCATCGTTTACTTTAGAAAAGGGGGAATATATAATATCCGTTAAAGTGCGGTTGTCTTTTAAGAGCGCGCCTACCTCCGCCGCGGAGACATCTGTTGCGGATAGGGCTGCAAGGGCTATGTCATCACTGTTCATAAATAGATGTTTTTTTAGGTACCTCCTTTTTGAAACGTTCAGGCGGTATAGCTTTGTAAGATACTTTAGAAAACTCTATTAATATCGTATTTCCATTTACATCTTCCGAAAAAACAGAGAGGATCGTATTTTTATTAAATTTCAAGACTACATTCTCTATCCCCATCTCCCGTTTGGGAGTCAGGGTTATCTTATCTTTCCCTTCTTCCACCATAAAACGTTCGCGAACAGTTGATGTATCAAGAAATATGCCTAAGATTATTCCAGAAGGATCATCGCTTTTCTGAGGGTTTGCCCTGAGTTTTGCCAACTGTTCCAACTCCGCGCTGTAGTGGGTGATTAGGTTAGGTTCTAATATATAAAACTCAGGCGGAGGTTCTGGATAGTCCCATAGGGCTATTGTAGGGCGGCTTATATAAACCTTGCCTTTACGGGAAAATTCTTCCACCCCTGCATAGTGGTTAGTTTGAACAAAATCCGCCGAAAAGTTGGTTAAAGTTGAAAAATTATCAAAGAGCTCTCCAGAAAAGGCGGGAAAGGCTAAAAGGAGAAGAGCAAGAAGAGAAAAGGCTTTCATACATCCCTGCCGCGCTCAACGGACAGCTCTTTTAACAGTTCGCCGGCGGGTAGACCGTGCATTAGGCAAGAAGTCTCTACAGTTTCGTTTAATATGCCTGAACAACCGATGCACCCCATATGATGCTTTTTGAAGATAGATATACCTTTGGGATAGCTCTTAAAAAAATCAACCAGCCTCATTTTAAGAATCCCGCGCTCTAACTCTTTATCCATAAATACCATCCGAATACTCTACATTATGCAGAGGATAAATATCAACCAAAAATTATAATATGTCAATTAAATTGTAAAACAGGGTTATAGCTAAGCCCGCCCATAATAAGCCGAGTCTCGCTTAGAACCGCCAACACCTTTCTATAGTGGTTGATCTCAACTAGAGTTAGGGTGCGGTTTTTGCGATCTTTTAAGTATTTTTCCGCCGCCTGATACCCCCCTACCTTAAATTCCCACATATCGTCTGTTACATTGGTGAAAAACTGCGTGTCGTTTATATAGACGCGCTCTTTATCCCCCCGTTTAACATATCTAACTATACAGTCTCCGTCTCCGCTGAAAGTTATGCTGCTTTGCAAGTCCACCCTTAATAGATGCAGCTCCACTAACTTTTTGCCTATTAGGACGTTTTGTGAAAAATCCGCGGAGTCTTTTGGGTAGGCAATTCTAGGAAAATCTGTCTTTAAGAATTCTGCGAACCTCTTTATATAGCTAGGGTTATGTAGAAGAGCGTAAATATAGTAAAATATATCTTCAGGCAAGGGGGGAAAGCCGATAATCTCTTCTAATTTATCAACTATAGCTCCGTCTAAGTTCGGCTCTCTGCCGTTTATCCCGCCGTAAACGTATAGGGGGAATCCATAACATGCGCTGCCTAGCATATGTTTATCATAAATCTTATCAGCAACGTTTACTTCTGTCCAATCATAGCCCTTGCTGCTTATAATCCGCTCAGAGAGCAGCACAAGATTATCTTTCCATACAATATGCTCCATGGCCCTGGCCCTGGCCATACATTGAAACCCTTTGCTGTTGCCGGTCCAGTAGGTAACGCGCAGATCAAAGGGGCGGTATGCTATTTTAACTATGCGGTTTGGATCGATGACGGAGCTTATTATATCCCGTTGAGCACCCGCCACAGACCAATCTCTGGTATCTTTCCCTAAGTTATAGCGGGCGCGGGCAGCTTCAATAGAAAGGGAGGCGAAATCGTTAAGGGTGTTGAGCATCTCCCCCTCTGTAAACTGGATTGCTAAACTGTCGCGGCCGGTGACTATCCCTACACTATTTAGCTTAAACAGCTCCTGCAAGTTGAAGCCTCTGTTGTATTCCTCCTGCAGTGTGTAGTCTTTAGGAATCATAAAATAATAGGGGGCGGTCGGTTTTATATCTCTAAAAGGGATATTGTCAAGCTCATGCTCATTGAGCCAATCAAACTTCACCTTCCGCTTATCGCTGTAAAGGTCGGTATATTTAAGCTCCGCTAAGCTGCCTTCAGGCTTTTCTCCCGTTTTAACAAAGATGTTGATTGCGACTCCCACCTGAATATCAAAGACATTTTTATCTTCCACGCCGTCAGGGGTAAGCTCTTTCCCCCACATGCTCCTGCCGTGCAGATTTATTATATAGATTTTATCAAAGCAGGTGAGGAGTTTATAGCGCATCCCCCTAAAGGTGGGGTTATCCAGATAAGCGTTGTTGTTTATAAACGCCAAGACGCCCGAGCCGTTCTTTTCTATATAATACTCCGCCAAACGGATAAATTTAACATAATCATCATTTATAGGTTTAATATTGCGTTCTTTCAACTTTCCGCCGTCCGCCTCCCGCTTATAAACCGAGATCAGCTCATTAATAAATCTGCTCTTATTGGAGCTCTCTGATCTATAGGGCGGGTTCCCTATTATGCACATTATAGGGAGATCGTTTTTTATGATATTCGCCTCGTGCGCCTCGTCAGTCAACCATTCGGCGCCGAAGAGGGCGGGCGCGTTGACATCTGCTTCTTCTAAACTGTTGGTCAGATACACCGAAAGGCGGCGCTTTGTGTTCTTAACGATGGCATTGCCTCTAATCTCCTCGTATCTCTCGTCAAAAAGATCAACCCGCTGAAAGAGCTTTTTATTTATCGGAGCTTCGTCTTGCAGATAACCGGTGCTTCTAAGCACTATGTCCAGTTTCAGATGCGCCAGGGCGTAGCTCGCCATTAAAAGCTCAAAGCCGTGGACGCGAGGCAGGAGGTCTTCAGCTGCATAAGCGCTCCAAGCGCCCTGATTATTTGCAAACTTGCTGTGTATACGTAGAATAGTTTGGGCTAAAAATGTGCCTGTGCCGCAGGCAGGGTCTAATATCTGCACACGGTGGAACTCCGCCCCTTTTTTTGAGAGCCTGCTGTAGTCTGCAAGCCCTAATGGGAGGTTAAAATCGCTTATTAAGAGCGCATCCAGAGAGCGCACAATAAAATCTACTATAGGCTGCGGGGTGTAAAAACTTCCGCTCTTTCTGCGGGCATCGGCGTCAAACTTGCTTAAAAAGGTTTCATAAAAGTGCAATACAGGGTCTTTTATTGAACCTTCTTCGCCTAAGCTCTTCATAATATCTGCAACATCGGTGTGCACAAAGATCTCTGCTAGGCTGTCCACCACCCAGATTATACGTTCATCAATATTGATCCCCGCTATATAATCAAAGAGCCCCCTTAAAAACGGCGTGCTTTTCGGTATCAACTGCGCCGCCTCAGCACGGTTAAAGTCTTTAATTGTGCTGTCGCGCAGGCGGCCGGTGAACATCCCGTAAGCTATCGTCTGAGCGTAAAGGTCGGCAAACTGTTTTGGGGT
>JAISNW010000130.1 GCA_031276055.1 Deferribacteraceae bacterium
AAAGACATTTTCAGCGATGTTTCCCATGGAATAAACACAAAAGAGATTTACCGCACTAGCAGACTTCTTACCTCTATAACAGGGATTGAATGCCAACCCAACAAGGCGGTCGTGGGGAGGAACGCCTTTTCCCACGAATCTGGAATACATCAAGACGGTGTGCTTAAAAACCCCTTCACCTATGAGATCATGACCCCTGAAAGTGTAGGGTTCCCTGGAAATAAGATTGTTCTTGGCAAGCACTCTGGGCGGCACGCTTTCACGACTAGATTAAAATCTCTAGGCTATGAATTTGAATCAGATAAGATAGATACCCTCTTTGAAGAGTTTAAGTCCCTTGCAGACAAGAAGAAAGAGGTTTTTGATGAAGATCTGGATGTGCTTGTAAATAAAACGTTTCTTCAAGATTTTTCTGACGCCTATAAGTTAGGCTATATATTTTTCTCCAGCGGCAATACTCATATCCCCACTGCAACATTAACTTTAGCAGACAGCAGCGGAGTTGAAAAAACCGAGGCGTCTACAGGCGATGGTCCGGTAGACGCCGCCTTTCGCGCTATAGAGAAGATTACTGGTATTCCGAGCAAATTGTCTTCTTATAAGATCAGCGCCATAACGGAAGGCAAAGATGCTCAAGGGGAAGTGGTTCTAACAGTAGGTTTTTCGGGGGAAGAACCTATAAGCGGGAAGGGTTATTCCACTGATGTTGTGGTGGCAAGCGTATATGCCTATATTGCCGCCTTAAACCGATATATCAGCAGACGTTCGCACGGCGCATCGCAAGGAGATAGAGGATGTTTCAAGGGAGTATAGTTGCTCTAGCCACCCCCTTAAACGGCGGGCAGGTGGATAAGGAAAAGCTGAAAGAGTTGGTGGATTTCCAGATAAAAAATGGGACTCAGGGGATTGTTTCTATGGGAACCACAGGGGAAGCCGCCACCATGTCTCACGAAGAGGATATTGAGATAACAGCCCTTGTTGTAAAGCATGTGAATGGGCGGATCCCTGTAATAGCAGGAACAGGCTCTAACAGCACCAGAGAGGCGCTCTTTCTAACTGAAGCCGCAAAAAAGAGCGGGGCGGATGCTGCCCTTGTGGTCACCCCTTATTATAATAAACCTACTCAAGAGGGGTTGTACCAGCATTTCAAATATCTAGCGGAAAATGTTGACATCCCTATAATTTTATACAATGTCCCTAGTAGAACAGGAGTTTGGCTTCAACCAGAGACGATGGCGCGTCTATCAAAAGTGACGGGTATTGTTGCTGTCAAGGAATCTAGCGGAGGGGTTGACGCCGCTATGCACCTTTTAAGGCTTGCCCCAGATTTTACAGTTTTATCAGGAGATGATAATTTTACCCTTCCCCTTATGGCTTTGGGGGCAAAAGGGGTGATTTCAGTAGCTGCAAACGTTATTCCTGATAAAGTTTCAACCCTTTGCAGATTTATGCTCAACGGAGATTATCCCGCCGCCCGAAAGCTGCACTATGAATTATTAGATTTTTTTAAGGGTATATTTATAGAATCAAATCCTATCCCGATTAAAGCCGCTCTTGCACTATTGGGGATGATTAAGGAAGAGTACCGCCTCCCGCTGGTTCCAATGGGGGATGCCAATAGGGAGAGATTAAAGGTGATAATGAAAGATTTGGGGCTCTCTGTATGATAAAAGTTGCAATAGTCGGCGCAGGGCGGATGGGGCAGGAGATAGCAAAGGCGATAGAGCAGGATAAGAGCTTTGCATTAACAGGCATTGTAGATGCGCCGGGGGCAGAACGCATAGGGAAGGTTATTAATGGGGCAGTTATAACAGATGATATATATATAGGGAGTAAAGGCGCCGATATTATTATAGATTTTTCGGGCGCCGCAGGAACTGCAAGCCATATAAAAGATTATGCTATCTTAAAACTCCCTCTGATTGTCGGCAGCACAGGGCTTTCTGAAAAAGATGAAAAAGCTCTTATAGAACTCTCAAAACAAACAGCGGTTTTAGTTGACGCCAATATGAGCATAGGGGTGAATATAATGTTGAAATTGGCGGAGACGGCGTCACGCGCTGTTGGCAAAGATTTTGATATAGAGATATTGGAAGCGCATCATAGACATAAAAAAGATGCGCCTTCAGGCACCGCACTTTCTCTAGCAAGAGCCGCCTCAAGGGGGGAAGAATTGGTAATAAATGGGCGTTCAGGAGAACGCACTGAAGGGGTGCTTGGGATTCAGGTTTTGCGTGGAGGCGATTGCGCAGGAGAGCACACCGTCTTCTACTTTGGCGAGGCAGAGCGCTTAGAGATAACTCACCGAGCCGCAAACCGTGCAATCTTTGCAAAAGGAGGGTTGCGTGCTGCAAAGTGGCTAATTGGAAAACCCGCGGGGTTATATAAAATGCGGGATGTGCTGGGAATATCCTAAAAACCAATCCCTTTACAATATTTACTAAAACTTTCAATATCAGATGGGGTTCTACGCCTTCTGCATTAAATCGCACGCCGTTTCTGCAGCATCCTATGAAAAAAATTTTCTTGACATGAAGTTATAATACATAGTATTCCTATATGTATTATAGGAAATAAGAATACAAATAAATTTGAGGTTGGTTACTCATGAGCAAGAAAGATTACAGCAACTATCGTTTTGAAACTCTTCAGGTGCATGTTGGGCAGGAAGAGCCTGATCCTACTACTGACTCTAGGGCGGTGCCTATTTATCAGACAACTTCTTACGTCTTTAAAGATTCTGCGCAGGCGGCGGGGCGTTTTGCCCTTACAGAACCAGGGAATATCTATACCCGGCTGATGAATCCCACATCGGATATATTTGAAAAGAGGATTTCCGCCCTTGAAGGCGGAGCAGCCGCCCTTGCAGCATCGTCCGGGGCAGCTGCCACTGCTTTTTCTATTCAGAATATAGCAAACTCTGGGGATCATATCATTTCAGACAAATATATCTACGGGGGCACATACAACCTCTTTGCCCACACCTTCAAAGACTTTGGGATAAAAACCACCTTTGTTGACGGAAGCGATCCAGAAAACTTTGCAAGAGCGGCGCTGCCTAACACTAAAGCCATCTTTATTGAGACATTAGGCAACCCCAACTCCACCATAATAGATATAGAGGCTGTTGCGAAGATCGCCCATGACAATGGGATACCGCTGATAGTTGACAATACCTTTGCAACCCCATACCTCCTGCGCCCAATAGAGTATGGAGCAGATATAGTGGTGCACTCCGCTACAAAGTTTATAGGGGGGCACGGCACCAGCATTGGCGGCGTCATAGTGGATGCAGGCAAATTTAATTGGGAGCAGAACGACAAGTTCCCTGGCCTTTCTAAACCTAACCCAAGCTACCATGGGGTGGTTTTTACAAAAGCGGTGGGGAATCTAGCCTACATAATAAAAGCCCGAACCACACTAATGCGGGATGTCGGAGCAACTATCTCTCCGTTTCACTCTTTCCTCTTTTTACAAGGGCTTGAAACACTCTCGCTTAGGGTGGAAAGGCATGTAGCAAATGCTCTAAAAGTGGTGGAATTTCTAAAAAATCATAAAGATGTAGAGCAGGTAAATCACCCTGCCCTCCCTGAACACCCGCACCACCGCTTATATAAAAGATATTTTCCCAAAGGCGGAAGCTCCATATTTACCTTTGAAATTAAAGGCGGCGCTGAACGCGCAAGGAATTTTATAGATAAGTTGGAGATATTCTCTCTTCTGGCAAATGTTGCAGATGTAAAATCTTTGGCGATCCACCCCGCCTCCACCACCCACTCACAACTAAGCGAGGCAGAGCTGCTTGATTCAGGGATTAAGCCGAATACTATCCGTTTATCGATTGGAACAGAGCATATTGACGACATATTAGAAGATTTGGCGCAAGCGTTTTAAGTTGAATTTAAGTTGATGGGCAACCATGGCAAAGAGATTGGTGCGCCGCCCTAAATCTCTAATGTTGAAAGTAAGATAGAGAAAAACCTTGTAAAAAATGTTAAATAAATCTGTTGAAAAGGTGTTGATAACTTACAAGGCGTTTCTCCTTTAGTATCAAACTGTTCCGCCTCTCATGCTCTTAAAAGCCTATAAATGCTGTGTTCTAGCCAACGAGTGCGGTTTTGCCCGCGTTCAAGCCTGAAAGATATTTCTATAAAAGTTATTGTGGAAAAGGTGTGGAAAAAAGGGACAGATGTAATTGTAAAAGCAATTCTATGAGAGGAATCTTTACTCTGCTTGTTTTTTAATCATATTAAAAGCACACTTTTTGAAGCTGCAAACTATTCTAAAGTATAATTGCTATTGCAAGCGGTGAAGTTTTAGTATACATTTTTAATTATGAGGGATAATATTTGGGCTGTTTGGCGCGGAGAGTATGTTGCGGGCTTGCACGGGGATGCTGCCGAAGGGTGCGTGTTTTGCGCTAAGTTTGCTGAAAGTAGGGATGCAGACAATTTTATCCTCTATAGAGGAGAATATATAGCAATAATTATGAACCTGTATCCATATAATAACGGCCATATAATGCTCGTTCCCATTAGGCATATCGCTGATTTTGAGCTCCTTAACAGCAATGAGGCATCCGAACTGCAAACTTACAAAAAGTTATCTATTCTTGCCATGAAAAAAGCGCTGAATCCTGATGGTTTTAATATCGGAATGAACCTTGGAAGCGCCGCGGGAGCGGGAATCGCCGAGCATCTGCATGAACATATCGTCCCCCGCTGGAACGGTGATACAAACTTTATGCCGACGCTTGCAGCAGTTAAGGTTATTCCCGAACATATACATAGCGCCTACAGCAAGATTAAAACTTGTTTAGAAAAGGAGATCGGCTTATGAAATACTTTATCGGCGGCGTTAGAGCCATCGTTATGGTCTATATTGTGCTTTTTTGCGTTTCAAATACTGATAATGTTCAGGTTACTGTTTTGCCTAAATATATCGTTTTTGATAATATTCAACTATTCGTTCCTATAATCGGCGCCCTATTTTTAGGCGGGTTTGCGGTTATCCTCTCCTTTTTGGGAGACCGTTATAAGATGAATAAGGAGATAAAAAGGCTGCGCAAACAGATCGTTTCAAACGAGAGCGAACTTCAAAAGCTCAGCAGCATCTCGCTGATCACTGAAACCCCTCTTGATAATGAGCAAGCGTAAAGATTATGTTTTTTAAGATACTCTTTCTCTCCATCCTTGCAGCAGCTCTAGCTCTTTCAGCTTGGATGTTTATCTTCCGCAGGAAAGAACCCGCAGCGCTCGACAGCAAACTCTCGCCGCTGGATGGGCTATACCTTCTCTCTAAGGGGGATAGGTCCGGAGCCTTAAAGTTTTTTATAGCTCTAGCGTCTGAAGGAGGGAGCACCCCAGCGGATTATCTTACCGCAGCGGTTCTTATGAGAACAGTTGGGGATGCTAAAGGGGCGGTATATGTTCTAGAGTCCCTTTTGTTAAGGCGTTCCACTCCTCCGCCGATTGTGCGTTTAAGTATAGGAGAGCTCATCCTCTGCTATAGAATTATAGGCAACACCCATAGCGGTGCAGGGTGTATAAATAGCGTCAGAGAACGCGGGCATTGGGATGAGATCATCTTATTAGAAGCGATGATAGCGTCCGATCGGGGTGATTACGAGCTTGCTGTCTCCAAATTTCAACGCTACCAGAAGATTACAAATGTTGATCTTTCAAAAGAGATCTCCTATGTGCACTTAAACGCCGCAATGAAAAGCGCCGATAGATCTTTTTCTGTTAAACAGCTGAAGAGCGCCTTAAAATGCTACCCCGCAAATCACAAGGCGTTCTTCACCCTTTTATCTATAACTGAAGATTGGGAGCTCTGCAAAAGCGCAGTTGAAGACGACATCATTAGAACTAGAGAAGACCGCATCGCTATAGAGAACATCTGCTACAAACTCTCAAAACTTGACGAGCTTATAGCCATCTTAGTTAAAAAGACGGAGGCAGGGGGTGCGCACCCTGCGGCTTATCTATTTCTTGCAGCATACTATAAAAAGATGGGGGAAGCAGCGGCTGCTGCGGCGGTTATCAGAGACTATATCAATAAACGTTCAGCTGTTCCGGTGATTAAAAAGAATTATATTGAAGTGGCGAATGACCCTTTCTTAACCTCTCTCTTTCGTCAAGAAAAAGATTATTTCTGTTCTGCCTGCGGACAGGAATTTCTTGATTATTCAGAGGTATGTCAAGTTTGCGGCGAAATAGGAAGCGTAAACTATAAGTTATAAGGTGTTGCTATGCCAAAAGAAACACCGATGGCAACGCAGTTTAGGGCGATAAAAGAGAGATATCCTGATTCAATTCTATTCTTCCGTATGGGAGACTTCTATGAAATGTTTGAAGAAGATGCTCTCATTGCCTCCAAAATATTGGGGATAGCCCTAACATCGCGCAATAAGAACGCTGAAAGCGCCGTTCATATGTGCGGCGTTCCTCATCAGAGATATCAACCATATGCAGTAAAGTTGGTAAATGCGGGCTATAATGTAGCCATATGCGATCAGCTGGAAGATCCCTCTTTAGCAAAAGGGATTGTAAAAAGGGGGGTTACGCGAATAATCACCCCTGCAACTATGATAGATATAGAAGAGGTGACAGAGGCGGCAAATAACTTTTTAATCTCTTTCTACCTTGAGGGCGGGGTATTCTATACCGCCAATGCAGATATATCCACAGGAGAGGTATACCTCTTCGCCTCACAAGCAGACGAGGTGGAAACAGTAATAAATAAATATTCTCCAAAGGAGATTCTAAGCTCAACAAAGCTAACCATCCCCTCAATTACGAGGAGTTCTCGTTCAGTGG
>JAISNW010000156.1 GCA_031276055.1 Deferribacteraceae bacterium
ATCACAGCGCTATCTATCGTAAAAAAGCTAAAGAGAGGTGAAACAAACTTCTTTGCAAAGCCTGATCTGCACCTCACCCCCTCCGCTCAAACCCAGCAGACAAAGAGTTGGAAAGACAAACTGAAAAGTGAAGATGCTAAAGAGCGTCTGAGCGTTTTTGAAGAGATTTTTCAATAAAAAATGTTGAACTCTTTCTCTTTTGTGCCTGCATAAAAGAGAAAGGTCTTAAAATTTCATAAAACCATGCCTATGTAATTTCACCGTACGCCGCTCTATCCACCTCTGATAAAAACTCTTTCGTGGTGTTGCAGCCCATAATCCGCAAGATATGGTTTTTTGCGACTAACTCCACAATTTCAGACATATTCCTACCAGGAGATACAGGGCATCGGGTGACGGGGATTGGAACTCCAAATATTACCTCCTGAGTTTCTTCAGTATTTAAGCGGTCAACCGTTGAATCAGAGTTCCACTCGGTGTAGTCAATCAATTTTATAATTAGGTCAACCTTCTTCCTAGGGCGCACAGAGGTAATGCCGAACATCTTGCTTATATCAAGCACCCCAACCCCTCTAAGTTCTATCCTATTTTGCAGCACCTCACTGCAAGAAGCTGCTATATAGTGCTGCTTTCTCCTTAATGAGATCATATCGTCTGCAATCAATCTGTGCCCGCGCTTTATCAGCTCTAAGGCGCACTCGCTCTTGCCTATACCGCTTTTGCCTACAATAATAATCCCTGTGCCGTATACCTCAACGCACACCCCCTGCATAGTCGTTTCATCTGCAAGAATGTATTCAAGGCAGTATGTGAGCTCGTTATACACCTGCATTGTATGTTCATTGAATAGAGCTATCGGAATTTTATGAGTTTCTGCTGTTTTAATAAGCGAACGCGGGGGAGGCAGAGCTTTAGAGACCACATATAAAGATGAGTTATGCTTGGCTAGCTCTGATAGGATAGCCGCCTGTTTATCTTCTTCAAGTGTAGAGAGGTAGTTAATCTCCGTATCGCCGAATATCTGCACCCGCTTTTGCCGTATATGGTGCATACAGCCCGCAAGGGCTAAGCCCGGCCTCTGAATACGAGGAGAGTCCACCGCAGCAGCGTCTAAAAAGGCCTCACCCAGCACGCTGCTGGGGGATATTTGAGGGAGGCCGTATACTATAGAGCGGGCAGATACCTCCTTAGCCATTAGGTAAATAGACCGATATTGCCGTCATCTCGTTTATATACCACATTCAGCAGCCCATCCTCATTGCGGAAAACAAAAAAATCTTTATTCATAAGATCCATCTGCATAGCTGCCTCTTCCACCGTCATAGGTTTAACATCTATATCTTTTGATACAATTATCTCAGCTTTTTCTTCTTCAACAGAGGCGGCTTCATAGACAGACATCCTTAGAGAGGAGGATTGTTCGGTGTGCTTGCGCTGCCCGATGCGGTTCTTATAGCGAACCACCTGCCGTTCTATCTTGTCAACAACTAGATCAAGCGCTGCGTAAGGATCGTTTGCAGCCTCCACGCCCTTTAGGTATAACCCCCTAGAGTGCGCCAAAACTTCCACTATGTGAGAGTTTTTATGCTGCATGGCAAAGGTGACTGTTATATCGACCGTGTCAGAAAAGTATTTTTCAATGCGGGCTAGCTTTTTCTCTGAATATGAACGCATTGCGTCTGTTACTTTGAGCCCTTTAGAAACGATATTGATATTCATGCGGGAAACCTCCGAGTAAGGCAAGCAGTCTGCCGTTATAAAAAGAAGGCTTGCGCTAGAGAAAACCCCTTTGCAAGCCGTTTAACACTAAGAATAAAGGCAATCCAACAATAATAAGATCGTTATTGAACTGCCGTTCAGTATAAGTTTAGCTTATTTGCCGTCGTATAGGCTCCAAGGACCCCTAGTCTTAGCGGTATTTACAGCATTGTTCTTGTCGCTGTCGCTATAAGCTCTGTCAATTAGAAACTCTTGATCAGGGTAGATAAGATCAGGGTCTTTAATAGAGGAGCTGTTTGCCCAGTAAATAAGAGGCCAGAAGTAGGGATCAGAATATTTAGCAATCGCTATCTTCCAGAGGCTGTCGCCCTTTTTAACTATATATGTTTCAGAAGCAGGAGCAGTTTCAACGGGAACTGCGCGGGCGAGCAGGTCTTCAAGAAGGTTAAGTTCTGCATCTGCTTGTTCAACATCATATTGGGCTTCCAGCACGTCGCATTCGTCTATCTTTTCTTGAGCGGTAGCATGATATTGATTAACTGTTGTTTCGGCTGTGGAAAACTCATTAGGAAGAAGCTCCTCCCCTTCTGAACGCAACCCCTCTAAACGGGACTTTTGGTCTTCTACAATTCCACTTAATGATTGAAGGTCTGAAGTATTCTTCTCATATACAGCTAGAGATATCTCATAGGAATCCCGCGCTCTATTGTAAGCATCATCAGCGCCCGCTGCATCCCCGCCTTCGCGTAGAACAAAAACTTCCGCCAGTTGGTCTCGAGCATCCTTAAAAGCTATATCGGCGCATACACCTGAATAACCGCCTAAAGTTGTTTGAAGCTCAGCGGCAGGATCGGACTCTTCCACAGGCGGAGTAGAACCGCCGCATCCAAAAAGAAACCCCAAGATTGCAATTGTAAAAAATATTTTCTTCATCGGGAGTACCTCCTCCTTAAAACTTTCACACTACTTTGGATACAGCAAACTAACTAGCAAGTCAACACTTTTTTTAGGAAAAGTTTGGGCTATTCTGATTCAGCTGCGGAAAATCAAAACAGATATGTAAGCAAAATTAAACAGTTGCTGAAAAGCTAGTTGTTTATAAAAGATGAATATTGCAAAAACAAGAACTATTAAATATGGATGAATACGATGATGAAGACACTTCAAGCACACTCTTTTTTGCATCCTTGACATTATATCTGTTTGAAAAGTATAATCTAACTCTTGGGGGTGTTATGGATGATGAGATAAAGATGCCAAAAATTTTACCGCCTACAGACGATCTAGTATTTAAGACTCTTTTAACACACCCTGATACTAGAGACAGCCTCAAAGATATAATAGCCTCTTTTACAGGAATATCGGTAAAAGAAGTTGAGGTGGCTAATACGGA
>JAISNW010000197.1 GCA_031276055.1 Deferribacteraceae bacterium
ACAACTTCATCTTGAACTTTTGCCTCTCTTTCTGCTAGGATCTCTCCAACACAGAGGATTGCTGTAAGCCCTTCGTTTACAGCACGACGGACTTTGCGGTTAATAAAGGCGTCGTCCTCGCCGAAGATATTGCGCCTTTCGGAGTGTCCGAGTATCACTGCACTTGCTCCGGCGGATCTAATCATAGGGAGGCTGGCCTCGCCTGTATAAGCTCCGCTTGAGGCATCGCCTTCTCCAAGGTAGAAGTTCTGTGCAGCAACTTTTATATGAGGAGCGCTCTTTTTGAGCACCTCATGGACTGCGTAAATATTGGTGAAACTAGGGGCTATGATGACGTCTTTTCTGTCTTGCTCATACTTCACCTTTGAAAGCGCTGTGGCAAGAACAACTGCTTCTTCTAAATTAAGAAACATCTTCCAGTTGGCTGCAATAAGCGGTTTTCTCATGTTTGCCTCGTAATCTTTATTATTCTCTAATTTTTGGGCGGCTCTTTCGTTGGAGAACCAATCCCCTTAGATTGAGTTAAATTGCTCATCTCGGCGGTTCCATTAAAGATTACCCCTTCCTCCATACGTATGCTGGGGGTGGAGAGCTTGCCTTGAACAAGAGCGGGCTTAAACATTTCAACCTTAGTTTTGGCAATTATTGTGCCGGAAAATTCGCCCATTATCTTTACCACGCCTGCCTCAACATCGGCGGAAACTTTACCGTATTCGGCAATCACAAGAGTATCGTTGGTTTTAATCTTCCCCTCAAAATTCCCATCAATGCGAACTATCCCATCAAATGCAAGGGTTCCGTTAAACGAGGTGTTCTGGCCCAAAAGGGCGTCTATCCCTGTGCTTTCCTTTGCAGTCTTCAACATCTTTTTACCTCACTCGTATTTTATTTATTAAAGTGTCAAGTTCATCAATATTACTGTAGTGAAACTCTATAACGCCGCCGCTCCCTTTTCTGCGCAGACTGACTCGGAGGCTGCTGTATTGCTCCAACTCTCTTTCAAGAGCTTTTTCATCGGCGGAGAGCGCTGCTCTCGGCTTTTTAGGAGCGGCAAGGCTTTTAGCCAGCGCTTCGGTTGCACGCACAGAGAGGTTTTTAGTGATAATCGCCGCTAAAAGCTCCCCTATATGCTCTTTTGGGAGGGTCAAAAACACCCTGGCGTGCCCTTGGTCGATCTCCTTTTTCTCTAAAGCCGCCGCCACTCTGGGATCAAGCTCTAAGAGCCGCAAAATATTGGTGACGGTGCTGCGCGCCTTGCCCGCAATAGATGCAACCGCTTCATGAGTATAGCCAAATTCGGCTATCAGAGCGGAATACGCCCTTGCAAGCTCTAACGGTTTTAAGTCGTCTCGCTGGGTGTTCTCAATGAGCGCCAATTCCAACTTATTGTTTTCGCTCGGTTCTTCCACTATAAGAACCGGCACCGTCCTTACCCCTGCAAGCCCAGAAGCCCTTAAACGCCGCTCTCCGGATATTAATATACACCCGCCGTCAGCAGAACGATAAGCCACCAGCGGATGCAGCACCCCTCTCTTTTTTATCGACTCCGTCAGGGCCGCCATAGCGCCTTCGTCAAAATCGGTGCGGGGTTGGCGGGGGTTAGGGTGGATGTCGGTAATATCTATATGCGAAAGTCCAGTATTCTCACGAGCGCGGGGGATTAGCGCCTCAATCCCCCTGCCTAAAGGACTCTTCTTAAAAGGGGGGGTGTTCACGCCGCCCCCTGCCTCTCCAACAGTTCTTGAGCAAGCAGGGAGTAGCTCGCCGCTCCAACAGAGCTTTTATCATAGATAGTGATAGGCATCCCATAGCTGGGAGCCTCGCTTAAACGCACATTTCGAGGAATTATGGTCTTAAACACCTCTTTAGGGAAATATTCGTTTATCTGACGCACCACCTCTTTAGAGAGGTTATTGCTCTTAGTGAACATGGTAAGGAGTATCCCTTCGAGCTTTAGGGAAGAGTTGAGATCTTCTCTAATCAATTGGATGGTTTTTGTAAGCTGCCCTAAACCTTCCATAGCGTAATATTCACACTGCAGGGGAATTAAAACGCTATGCGCCGCTGTGAGAGCGTTTACAGTTAAAAGCCCCAAAGACGGTGGACAGTCTATTATGATATAGTCATACTCGTCCACAATCTCCATGAGGAAATATTTAAGCACCTTTTCTCTATCTTCTAAAGGAGCAAGCTCCAACTCCGCCGCTGTGAGGTTGACGTTGGCGGGGATAAGGTATAGCTGCTCAATATCTGTTCTAGTTATTACATCTTCTAAAGTTTTTGTTCCCGAAAAAAGCTCATAGACGCCGCCTGAAGATGAATCTTTGCCTAAACCGCTGGTGGTATTGCTCTGAGGGTCCATATCCACTAACAAAACACGGTTCAAGTTCTGAGCTAAACATGCACCGAGATTTATGGTGGTGGTGGTTTTGCCGACTCCCCCCTTCTGATTAGCGACTGCAATTATCTTTCCCATAACCTACAAGCAAAATCTCCTTTCTTCAAACGCTATTCAACGGTTCGGATTGTAACATTTAATATTATTACTAGCAAGGAATTTTTTATTAGCTCATCTTTTACATATTTGTAAAAGCAAAATAAAAATATTTAACATTTTTGTAATGTAAATGTTTAAAAGTCTCTGTTAATAATCAGTTTATTTTTGGCACAACTATTGCCATATAATAACCAAGAAATTATTTTTTAAGGAGATGCAACGATGAACAAACGTTTTGAAGCAGTAGGCAAGATTGCTGAATACCGTTCAGAACCGCTCTTAAAGAGCACTCCAAGCTCTGTGGACAATTTCGGGGAGGATGTTTTTAATTCCGAGTCGATCACCAAATATCTTTCTAAGCCCACCGCCCAGAAGCTGTTGGATACAATCAACAATAGAAACTTGCTCGATCCGGCGATCGCCCCTGAGGTGGCGCATGCATTAAAAGAGTGGGCTATTGAACGGGGCGCAACTCATTACACCCACTGGTTTCAACCCCTAAACGGCGCTACTGCGGAAAAACATGACTCTTTTCTTGAACTGAAAGGCGATCAAGGGATATTCTCTTTTTCAGCAAAAAATCTAATTGTAGGAGAGCCTGATGCATCTAGCTTTCCTTCAGGCGGTTTAAGGTATACCTTCGAAGCTAGGGGCTATACAGCGTGGGATCCCACCAGCCCTGCATTCATACGCCGCCACACCAATGGGGCTACCCTCTGCATCCCAACCGCTTTCTGTTCTTACAGCGGAGAAGCCCTTGACCAGAAGACCCCTCTTTTGCGCTCCATACAATCTCTCTCGATAGCGGTGAAACGTCTAATGAAGCTCTTTAACCAACCGGATGGAAATGTTAAAGCCACCTTGGGACCTGAGCAAGAATATTTCCTCATAGATAAGCATTTTTATCTGCATCGGGCAGATCTTTTGCAGACAGGGCGCACCCTCTTCGGCGTCACCCCTCCAAAACACCAACAGCTTGAAGACCACTATTTTGGGTCTATCAAAAAGCGGATACTCGCTTTCATGACAGATGTTGAAAAAGAGCTATGGTCGTTAGGAATCCCTGCAAAAACCCGCCATAATGAAGTTTCTCCTGCACAGTTTGAACTAGCGGCTATCTTTGAAGAGCTCAATCTAGCGGTAGATCACAATATGCTTGTTATGGAGGTGCTCAAAGAGGCGGCAGATCGACACGGGCTTGTCTGCCTTCTGCACGAAAAACCATTTGCGGGCGTAAACGGTTCAGGCAAACATAACAACTGGTCAATAAATTATGGCGGGACGAACCTTCTTGATCCAGGCGACACCCCCCACCAGAACGCTATATTCTTAACTGTTCTCGCCTCAATAATAATGGCTATAGATAAACACAGCGATCTCCTGCGTGTAAGCGTTATAGGGGCAGGCAACGACCATAGGCTGGGAGCAAATGAAGCCCCGCCTGCTATTATCTCTATATATGTTGGAGATCAACTGGCGGAGATTATAGAACAGCTGGAAAAAGGAGCGCCTTCCTCCAGTAAATCACACGGACCTATGAGGATAGGGGTAGACACCCTTCCCGCCCTTCCAAAAGACGCCACGGATCGCAACCGCACCAGTCCATTTGCTTTTACAGGCAATAAGTTTGAATTTCGCGCACCAGGTTCAGGGCAATCGTGCTCTCACCCTATGACTATCCTTAATACTATCGTCGCCTCTGCTATGGATGAAATATCAGACAAATTGGAAAAACTTTCAGCTTCTGAATTTAACAGCGGCTTGCAAAAGGCGCTTTCAGAGATTGTCCACTCTCATAAGCGCATTATCTTCAACGGCGATAACTATACAGCCGATTGGAAGATTGAAGCCGCTAAAAGAGCCCTCCCGAACGACAAGAGCACAATGGAAGCGTTAAAAGCTCTTACAGCTAAGAAGAACATAGAGATGTTCGAAAAATACAACGTTTATAACAAACGGGAGCTGGAATCTAGGTATGAAGTCTTCATGGAAGAGTATCATAAGAAGATACGCATTGAAGGGGAGATCGCCCTTGATATTGCTAGGAGCATGATACTTCCTGCTGTTATTAAGGAGTATAGCGAAGCTGTTGCTGCACTTGCTAAAGCAGGTGCAAGCGGAGTCTCCGAAGGCACAACAGCCCTGAAGAAGAACACTGCTATACTAGGCAACTCACTCGATGAGCTCAACCAGAAGATAGAGAATATGGCAAAGGCGGTAAAGGGGCTGCATGAAGAGATCCTGTGCGCTATGGGAGATCTCAGGCTTACAGTGGATCGCCTTGAAGGGTTAGTTAGAGATGAATTTTGGCCCCTCCCTAAATATAGGGAGATGCTGTTTATATACTAGGCAAGTATTTAGGTAGACGCCCCCATATACCTAATATACCCTATATAGACAAAAGCTCTTGTGCAGTCATTAGGATGTGTGAATCTAAAAAGAGGGGGGCGACGCCCCCCTCTTTCCCTATGCGCTGTTATTCATAATCCATGCTGGATTTTACATTTTACATTTTTTATTAGCTTAAAAGTTATATCTTGATTGTTTTTAATTTTTGTTTTATGTTCATAGTTTGAGATAACTTAAAGGGAGATATAAGGCGATGGAACACCCTCTCACAGTGCTTTCTTGGCTGCCTCATGAGGTATTTGCAAAATACTCTCATGTTTTTATGCTGACTATTGTTATGGCAGTGATTGTTTGTATAGGTCTTCTTACTCGCAGGTTGACAGCGGAGACGCCTACTAAAACACAGGTTGCCTTTGAGGGGATTATCAATTACCTATACGATTTAGGCGAAAGCGTTATGGGGCATGAGGGGCGGAAATATATCCCTTTCATCATAGGGATCGGCTTTTATGTTGTTGTTTCAAACCTTATTGGGCTTATACCTGGTTTCACTCCTCCAACAATGAATATGAACACCACCGCCGCTCCTGCCGTCTGCGTATTCCTCCTTTATCAATATATAGGGGTTAAAACCCACGGTGCAAAATATATCAAACACTTTTTAGGACCGATTCCCGCCTTTGCTCCGCTTATGTTTCTGATTGAGCTTGTAAGCCACCTTGCCCGCCCTCTCTCCCTCACTATGAGGCTCTTCGGCAATGTTACAGGGGAGGAGATCGTCTTAGCGATTCTATTTATGCTAGTGCCCTTTTTAGTTCCCCTCCCGATGTATTTTTTAGCGGTCTTTACAGGAGTTCTTCAAGCCTTCGTCTTTATGCTGCTCACTATGGTGTATATAAGTGGTGCCCTTGAGGATGCACATTAGAATAGGAATTATATTTTAGGAGAATGAGTTTATGAAAAAAACTCTCACAGTTGTTCTGTCTAGTTTATTAGCGGTGTTGCTCTCAAACATCGCTTACGCCCAACAAGCTGTTGACGTCAAACAGGGAGAAAGCGCTTGGGGCGTCTTCTTAGGTGCAGGGCTCTCCATTGGGATAGCAGCCTGCGGTACTGGTATAGGTATGGGGCATGCAATTAACGCCGCATTAAACGGGATTTCCCGCAATCCGAGCGTTGCGCCTCGTATTATGACTGTTATGATATTAGGGCTTGCTCTTATAGAATCCCTAGCTATCTATGCATTGGTTGTATCGATTCTCTTGCTCTTTGTTATCTAAAATCTTTGAGGGGGCTTTATCGCCCCTTAAAAGTTGTTGCAGAGAATGTGAAAAGCCCTTATTTCTAAGGGCTTTTAATTCGTCAAATGAGCAATTGTAAAGATTTGCTTGATGATTTAGACTACCCCCTTGCACGCAAACCTTGTCTTTTTGCTTTGCAAAAAGAGCAAGGGTGAAGGGGAATTCCGGAGCATCCACCCCTTGCACTTAGCAAGCTGCGACTGGGCGCGTCAGATGAAAAAAGAGGGCGGTTGCGTCATCTCCGGCTTTCAGAGCAAGATAGACGTGATGTTTTTGACCCTCGCCCTAATGCGCAATCAGTTTGTTCATCAACAACAAGCTGCAAAGCGGGAAACGAAACAAGAGATAAAAATTTACACACTTTTTTAGGCAATTGACAGAACTGTTTTTTATCCTTAGAATACACTCTAGCTTTATGGGGTGGTTATGGGGAAGTTTAATGGTTTTCCTAAAGAGTTTGTCGTATTCTTAAAAGAGCTGGCGGAGAACAATAATAGAGAGTGGTATAATAAACATAGGGATGACTATAAAACCTATTGCGCAGAGCCGTCTTTCTTATTTATAGATGCGTTGGGAGCACAGCTTGCAAAATATGTAAAAAACCTTGCCTATGAAGCAAAGGTTGACCGCTCTTTATTTAGAATATATAAAGATACTCGTTTTTCTAGGGATAAATCCCCTTACAAAACCCACTTGGGCATCCTCTTCTGGCTTGATTTTTTCCCTGTAAAACATGAAAACCCCGGTTTTTATATTCAGTTGGAGCGGGAGAATATTATCCTTGCAACAGGGAGTTGGTTTCTCATCCCCCCGGTGCTGCTTGAATTCCGCTCGTCTCTTTTAGATAAAAAGGCGGGCGCTGAATTCACAAAGGTGTTGAAAAAGTTTGAGAAAGATAGAGTTGATATAGTCGGCGAAAACCCCCTAAAGCAGCCGCCCGCCGGTTTTCCTAAAGATCACCCGCTTGCTGAATATGCAAAATATAGAGGGATATATGCCAACTATTCGGAGTTTGGGCTCGCTGACATTGTATTCAGCAGAGATTTTATCGATTACGCCCTTACATTTTTTATAAAAACCATCCCTCTGCTCAACTGGTTAGGCGCTCTTACGCAGAGGGCGGCAAATAAAGCTAAGTAAACTTTAGGAGATATATTAAAAATGCCATCGACGGAATTAAACTATAACAACCTTTCAGAGCTTATCAGCAAGAACGCCAGAAAGCATCCTGATAAACCTGCAATCTTCTTTAAGGATGCCCTTTACACATATTCAAAAGTTGAGGAGATAGTCAGGCACACAGCGGGCGTTCTCTATAAAAATGGGGTGCGCTTTGGAGATAGGGTGGCTATCTTGCTGGAGAACAGCCCAGAGTTCATCTTCGCCTATATAAGCATTGTAAAGATAGGGGCGGTGGCTGTTCCTACAAATGTATTCTTAAAAGAGGTGGAGATAGCTTCTAACTTAAATGACTGTTCCGCCGAATATATAATTACATCTAATACCTTTGCAGAGCGTGTAGTCCAGCTGCCTAAATTGATCCTTGATCTAAAAAAGATATTCACCTTCACGAAGGCGTCTTTTGATTCTG
>JAISNW010000253.1 GCA_031276055.1 Deferribacteraceae bacterium
GATTGGGCAGCTGGCGGAGTATTTCAATATCTTTGTTGAGAGCATCCATAAGATAATAGCAGAGGTAAAAACCGCAGCGGATGATGTGGCAAGCGGCAATAGCGAACTTGCCGCTACAATGGAAGAGCTCTCAACCACATTCAGTATGCAAAGCCAGCAGATTGCCAGCGTAGCGGATAATATGAACAATATGAACTCTTCCACCACCGAGATGCTGCAATCGTTAGGCAGCAATATGGAGAGGATGAAAGAAGCCAACCTATCTATCAATGAGGGCAACCGTAAACTTAAAGGGGTAGTAGTGCAGATGAACAATATCAGAGAGAAAACCAACCAACTCTCTGAAACTATAGATTCTCTTAGCGAATCTTCAGGGAAGATCGGCGAAATTTTGGGGGTTATCAACGATATTGCAGATCAGACGAACCTTCTAGCTCTAAATGCGGCGATAGAGGCGGCAAGGGCGGGAGATGCAGGGCGCGGTTTTGCGGTGGTGGCGGATGAAGTGAGAAAGCTAGCAGAGCGCACGCAGAAATCCACCTCAGAGATTGCGCAGATTATCTCAAGCCTGCAAAGCGAATCCGCCAGCGCATCAAAAGAGATGACCAGCGCCAACGAGAGCGTAGGCAGCGGACTAGAGAGTATAAAGGCGACAGACGCAAACTTCGAAGCGGTGGTATTATCAGTCAATGAGATAAATAGCACCACCAGCAACGTGAACAATGAGATAAACGATCAATTCACCATGATCCAGTCTATAAACGATAACACTCAAGGGCTTGCAAGCGGGATAGAAGAGAGCGTGCATGTTGTGGGGGAAGTCACTGTAACCGTCACCCACCTTCAAAAACGGGCTGAAACGTTGAAAGGCTTTGTGGGCAGATTTAAGATATAAAAACTTAGCAAAGTTATTTATAACTCTTTACAAAATCCAGCCGCTGTTTTATAATCAGGGCTTAGAACGTTTTTAGCGTTTTATCGGAGAAACACCTTGATAGACAGGATCAGCCGCAACTTTATCACTTACACTGATTACCGCCAGAGCATGAGCAACAAGGTTCATATCTTAGAGCGCGCCGAGACGCGGCACACCCTTGATAACATTGATCTTAGCTATAAAGCCCGTTTTCTAGCGGCTAATACATATCCTAGAGCTGCTTTAGAGGTTGCTCTGGTCAATGCCCATCAAGAAGCAGAGCGCATAAAAGGTTCATATACCTACCCGTCAACCGACTATTCCCCTGCGGAGGCAGAAAACGCCATCCTTAGAGGGCAGAATATAGATCGCTTTGCTTAAAGGGCAAGTTGCGGGGAATTAACTATAATAACTATGAGGGGTTAATGTTTAAGGAGAGAATTTATAACTTTTCCGCAGGTCCTTCGATGCTTCCGGAGCCTGTTTTATCGCGTGTTCAGGGTGAGCTCTTAAATTACGGCGGCACTGGAATCTCTGTTATGGAGATGAGCCACCGCTCTAAGATGTATTTAGATATATTTGAAAGTGTGAAGGCTAAACTTCGCGAAACTCTTGATATTCCTGCGGGATACCACATTCTCTTCGCCCACGGCGGCGCCACCGCTCAATTCTCCGCCGTGCCTATGAATCTTTTAGGCGGTGGGTGTGCAGATTATGCAATTACAGGGAATTTTGCGCAACTAGCGGCAAATGAAGCTAAAAAGTTCGGCGCTGTCAATATTATCTATGATACTTCTGATAAGAACCATACATATATTCCGCGTCAGGCGGATCTAAAGTTCACAGAAGGCGCATCTTACTTTCATTATTGCGCTAATAACACTATCTTCGGCACTGCTTGGGATTATATACCTGATGCAGGCGGGGTTAGCCTAGTGTCTGATATGTCTTCATGCATCCTTTCAGAACCGCTTGATGTGTCAAAGTTTGGGCTAATATATGCGGGGGCGCAGAAGAATATAGCTCCTGCTGCGCTAGCCTTGCTAATATTGAAAGACGGCATCCCCATAAAGCCTATCCCAACCACCCCAAAGGTGCTTGATTATAACCTGATGATAAAAAACGATTCGATGCTGAACACCCCTGCTGCCTTTAATATATACATCTTAGGCGTGGTGCTGGATTGGATAAAATCGCTAGGAGGGCTTACCGCCATGCAGGAGCTTAATCAGGCTAAAGCGGCTGTCCTGTATGATTTTCTGGACAACTCCACATTTTATAACGCTCCCGCTCTTAAATCTGTCCGTTCCGTTATGAATGTGACCTTCCGCACCCCAAACGAGGCTTTAGATGCTGCGTTTGCTAAAGAGAGTGCAGAGCAGGGGCTGGCAAACCTAAAAGGGCACAGATTGGTTGGCGGGATGCGCGCCAGCATCTATAACGCGATGCCCATAGAAGGCGTTAAAAAGCTAGTGGAGTTTATGGGCGGTTTTGAACGGAATAACAGATAATGTATAAATTAAAAACCTTAAATAAGATATCTGCAAACGGGCTCTCTCTATTGCCGCCTGATAGATTTTCCGTGGGGGATTATGAGGACCCTGACGGGATATTGGTTCGCTCTCAAGATATGACCTCTCTTAACTTAGGCGCTAACCTGCTTGCTATAGCGCGTGCGGGAGCGGGGGTAAACAACATTCCTGTAAAGGAGTGTTCAGAAAAGGGGATTATAGTCTTTAATACGCCTGGAGCTAATGCCAACGCAGTTTGCGAACTTGTTTTATGCTCCCTTTTTCTTGCCTCAAGAGATATTATCGGCGGGATTAAGTGGGCGTCAACTCTGCAAGGGGATGATGTGGCAAATCTTGTCGAAAAAGGCAAATCCGCCTTTGCAGGTCCGGAGATTTCAGGGAAATCTTTAGGGGTTATAGGGCTTGGTGCTATCGGCGTTCGTGCAGCCAATGCCGCTGTAAAGCTCGATATGAATGTTTATGGTTATGATCCTTACATCTCTGTTGCTGCTGCGTGGAAACTCTCCCGTCATGCAAAAAACGCTCATAGTCTGCAAACATTGTATGAAAACTGCGATTACATCTCTCTGCACCTCCCGCTGCTCCCCTCTACAAAAGGGATGATAAACAGCTCAACGATAAAATCTATGAGAGACGGGGTCCGTATCTTAAACTTTGCCAGAGGGGAGTTGGTGAACGAAACAGACATCATCGCCGCCCTTAATAGCGGCAAAGTGGCAAAATATATCACCGATTTTCCGAGCCGCGCCATAATAGATGCAAAAAACACCATTGCCGTGCCGCATTTAGGCGCATCAACTCCAGAGAGTGAAGAGAACTGCGCTAATATGGCGGTGGGGCAGATTATGGACTACCTTGAAAATGGGAATATCAAAAACTCTGTAAACTTTCCTGATGTTGCCCTAGAACGCTCCGGTGCTTTCCGCCTCTGCTTTGTTCATAAAAATATTCAGGGGGAGCTCAACAATATTCTCTCACTCTTATCCGCTGAAAATGTCAATGTTGAAAATATGATCAACAAATCAAAAAATGAGTATGCGTACACCTTAATGGATATTAACGCTCAAGTTTCTGATACTGTTATCGAAAAGGTGCGGGGGATAAAAGATATGATACGTCTTAGAAGTATAGCCTTGTGAAAAAAGCAGCATTTATAGCGGCTCTTCTTATAGCTCTTCTAGTCTTTGCGGGCTATCTGAGTAAATCTGCTAATGAAAAGAAAGTTCAACTCCGTATTGCTGTTCCTTACGGTCTGGGGTATTCCCCTGCCTACGTTGTCTCTGAACTGAAGTTAATTGAGAAATACTATCCGGATGTCATTGTAATAGTAAAACGCTACGGCAGCAGCGTTGCCCTAAAAAACGCCGTCTTGGAAGGAGAGGCGGATATTTTATTCTCTTCGTTGATTACCCCCCTTATCCTTGAGGATACTGGGGTGAATTTCAAGATAGCCGCTGGGGTTGGAACTGCGCCGTATTACCTTATGGTTAAAGAAGATTCCGAGGTGCAATCGTTAGAAGATTTCAACTCCCAAAACCGCATAGCTATACCAGGCTTTGCATCTATTCCTCATCTATCGATATATACAGCGCTAGACAACTTTTCAATCATTTTGGAGGACATCTCGT
>JAISNW010000024.1 GCA_031276055.1 Deferribacteraceae bacterium
ACTAAGATGCTTGCGCGAATCTCCCTTTCAGCTGAAAAACCTATAGCGCTGCCTTTCAGCTACCATGAGGTTTTGCAGGGGTTTATTTACAGGAATATAGACGCTGGACTTGCTTCACATATCCATGATCAAGGTTTTGTTTCAAATGGGCGTTCCTTTAAGCTCTTTACCTTTTCAAAAATTCTTGATAAAGGGGTGTTGAATGCTGAGAGAACCAAGCTCTCTTTTGACGGACAGTTGCAGTTTGCAGTTTGCTCTCCGATGGCCTTTTTTATCCGCTCGCTTGTGAGCAGCCTCTCTGCCAACTCTTCGCTGAAACTATGGCATAATACAGTTAAACTCACAGCTTTTTCTATCACCGATAATATTCTAAATACGGCGGGCAATGTAAAAGTTAGCGTTAAGACGCTCTCTCCTGTTACAATTTACAGCACTTTGCACAAGGCGGATGGCAAAGGGGTATACACCCGATATTTTTTCCCAAACGATAAACTATATTCAGAGATGCTCACAGAAAACCTTCTCAATAAAGCTGCATCTATGGGGCTTACCGCCCCCTCTTCATTTCTAAAGGTTAAGGGTGGGCGCACTTACACAGAGGCGCTTACCAAATATAAAAATTTCATTGTAAAGGGGTATGAGGGGGAGTTGGAACTCTCAGGAGACGCCCAGCTTATTAATATAGCGTTAGAGTGCGGATTAGGCGCAAAAAATAGTATGGGGTTCGGCTGCATAGAGCTGCAATAAGAAAGCCGCTCGCGGAGCTTTGGCGGCATAAATACACTCTCTTATACGGGCATACGGAGTTAGGGGGTTATTGCACCTTTCCGCCGAGCAGCTGCCCTGCAACGGCAAGGGCGATGAATAGTGGTATAAACCAATTAGAAACACCGAAGAATAGCCTCATTGCTATTATGAGAGGAACTGCAGCGTGCACAGCTATAAACCATTGAATGGAGAATTTTTTTACCCTCTTGCGCCAATAGCCTAGAGGGATATTGGCGGCAAAAGATAAGATGCAGAGTGCAGGCAGAATCATTGCTGCAGGGTGGTCAACATATTGGAGAATACTTTTAAGCTCTTCACCGCCTCTTCTTTCTCTAAAACAGAATCAAGGTGCGCTCCGAACAGTTTCAACACCTCACCCTCTTCAGCGGAGGTAAACTTTGCGGTGCGGTATGCTTCGGTTTTTTCAAAGAGCGGCAGGCAGCGCGCCGCCTCTTGGTTTATTGCAAAACCTCTACTTACCGTCAAATTGCACCTTTCGCATATAATCCTCCCATTATGGAGGGTTAAACCGCCTTCCAACTTTCCACAGGCGCAGGGGTGGTAAAACCAGAACCCCGCATCTTTTAAGAGCCTATAAATTATATACATAGAAAGCTCCCGATAGTTTTTATCGGTAAATTTTAAGATGAGTTTCCAAAACGCTGCAGAGGATTCCCCATGAATAAAGAGCTGATCAAAAAAGTCAAAACAGAGGTTTAACCTCAAGGCAATATCAGGATTTTTAATATAGTGGTAATAGTCAGGGTTATGAGAAAAAGAGTGGAAACGGTATAGACCGCTGTTTTTAGGGGAAAAAGATAGGGCGCCGGGTATTAAGCAGATAGGAGAGCCCCTCTTGTTGTAAGCATTTTTTATAAATATCTTTATCTTCCCATGCTCAAAAGTCACAGCAGAGGCAACAGCAGAGTAATCAGAGTAGGGATAAAGCCGGTATATAACCGCAGGTTCAGTCGCCGCTGAATTATCAAGCATAACGTTAAAGAAATGCCATTAGCGACAACGCCACGCTAAAATAGATTGTAAGCCCCGTAATATCATTAAAGGTGGATATAAACGGACCAGAGGCGACTGCAGGGTCTATCTTCAACCTCATAAGCAGAAGGGGGACAAATGTTCCGCTGAATGCTGCAAAGCTCATAGCGCAAAATAGAGCGATGCCGACCACTATCCCTATCCCGTTTGATGTATGAAACAACGGCGCTAAAAAGATAACAGGGATGGCGCTTACAATCCCCATGAGCAGCCCCACCCGCAGCTCTTTCCATAAAACAGGAAAGTTGTGCTTTGCATCGATTCTTCCAATAGCTATATTGCGGATGGTTATGGTGGAAGACTGCGTTCCCACATTCCCCCCCATAGCCATTATAACAGGCATAAATGCCGATAAAACAAGAAATTCAACCAATTTGCCTTGAAAAAAAGAGATAAGAATCCCTGAAAAGAGCTCTCCAACTAGGGTTATTAAGAGCCATGGCAGACGAACCCTAGCGCTCTTGATAACATTTTCATCATAGGCAAGTTCCGCCTGCGGCGTACCTGTGATACGGTAAACATCTTCCGTCGCCTCTTCCCTGATAACATCTATAATGTCGTCAAAGGTGATAATCCCTTGCAGCTGGCGTTGATCGTTTACAACAGGAAGCGCCATAAAGTCATACTTTGCTACAAGTTTCGCTGCATCCTCTTGATGAACGGAGTCCATAACAGAGATTACGTTTGTGGTCATCACCTCTTTTAATTGGCGTTCCGGCGGGTTTAGGATAAGCTGCCTCAAACTTAACACACCTGTGAGGCGCTCTTCAGAGTCAACCACATAGATATAGTAGATCATCTCCACATCCGCCGACTGATGAATGGTTTTGGTGGCTTCTTTTATGGTGGTTTCCTCTGAAAACGCCACATAATCGGTGTTCATCATGGCGCCTGCGGTCTTTTCAGGGTAGTGGAGCAGCTCTTCTATCTCTGTAAGTTCATTTAATGTAACATATTGCGATAAATTCTCTTTTGTGCTTTCAGGCAGCAGGCGGAGGATGAAAGATTTATCATCAGACTCCATAGCCATAATAACTTCGCCCGCCCTTTTCGGATCGGCGTCTTCAAAAAAATCTATTATCTCCTTTTCATCCAGCTCTAAAATTATCTCTGCAAGCCGAGAGGTGTTGTCAAGATAGGTAAAAAGCCCCTTTTTATCTATATCAGTGAGGTTGGCGATAATCTGGGCAATATCGGCTGGGTGCAGCTTATTTAAGAGTTTATAGAGCGGTCCCTTTGCGTTGCGGCGCACCAGCTTTTTGACATTTTCCAGAGTTACTCGTAATGATGTGTTCATAGTTTATAAATAGGCGTCTTCTGTATTGCCTATCTTAACCCATAGGTTTAGGTGGACATTTTTTCCAAAGTGCGCCTTGAGCTCTTTACGCGCCCTGGTTCCTATCTCCTTAAGCATCTTTCCGCCTTTGCCAAGCACCATCGGTTTATGATTCTCTTTTGAAACTATGATGGTTGCGTCTATCTGCACCGCATCATCAGTATTTTCAATAAGGTCTGTTTCTACAAAGATAGTGTATGGCAGCTCTTGATGCAAAAGGAGAAATATCTGTTCTCTGATAAATTCCGCTGTCAAAAATAGGTCAGTTTGAGTAGTAATCTGTTCAGGGGTGTAGAGCGGCTGTGAAATCGGCAGAGAGTCCACAATAAGCTGCTCCAGCTTCTCAATATTCTCGCCCTGTCGGGCAGATATAGGGATTATATGTTGGAAGTTGCCAAATCCTGAGTATTTATCTGCCGCATCTAAAAGCTCTTTCCTAGAGTATATGTCAGATTTAGAAAGGGCTAATATTGTAGGGATTCCGCCCGCAGCTATCTTCTCTAAAAGCAGATACATCTCACTCTTTTTGTTTTTGGTAGGTTCTGCTAAAAGGCATACTATATCAACCGAGAGAACCGCTGAGGATGTCTCATGAATCATAAGTTTGTCTACTCTGGAGCCGCCGACATGGCAGCCTGGAGTATCCACATAGATAATCTGGTAGCTGTCGGTGGTCTTAATCCCTTTTATGCTTATGCGGGTTGTCTGGGGTTTAGGGGATGTAATGGAGAGTTTCCGCCCTAAAAGAGAGTTTAATAGAGTTGATTTGCCTACATTAGGCAAGCCTGCGATGGCAACATTGCCGCAACGAAAAGGTATTTCCAACGCTATCTCCCCCTATGACGAATATTAGCACCGATCCCTAATAAATGCAAAGGATAAAAACAGCCGCGCTGCACCGCTTGCCGCCCTCAAGCGTTCAGATAATCCAATATAGATAGGCTCATCATCCGAGTAATTAGCGTTAGGGCAGATTCATAGGCTTTACTGGCAAGCTCATATTCTGTTAAGAGACGCACCTGATCTGCTTCTGTGGAGCCTAAATACAGAGCCTTCTGCTTTTCATAGGTAGTAGTTGCAGTTGCGTTAAAGTTTATTACGCTCTCCACCCTAAGGGAGCGGTTGCCTACTTTAGTTACAGCCTGCGTAAGCTGCCCTAGTGCGGTGTCTAACACTCCAAGTTCATATTCTACACCGCTTCCCACCGCTCCTGTAAAGCTATCGGTGGCAAAGAGGGAGCCTGTATCAAAGCCTAGTATAAGCCCATCAGAGACGCCGTATTCTTTATGGGCGGTATTCACGTATAAATTTTGGATGCTTCTGCCGTCCGTGTCGGTAACCTTAATAAGAGCTTTGTCGCCCGTTTTCTTAAAACCTAAAGCGCCTTCATAATCCCCTTCCACTGAAAAAGCTGTAACAGTTGAAGCGGGCTTAAACGCTAATCTATCACCGCTCATAACGGCAGTAAATACTGAAGATAAGCCTGCTGCGGCAAGTTTTGAATTTACCTCAGCCAACATCTCTTTATAGTCTGCATATGCCTTATCATCAATGGTTATCGAAACTTCCTTAAAACTGCCGTCATCATAGCGGAATGTGAGCGTCCGCGCCTCATCTGCCGTGCCGGTGAGGTCTTGGGTTAATCGGGATTCCCCTATCTTATATTCCAATGTGGTGTTTGTAATCCCCAATGTCATGGTAGGATCGTTAATATCTGTAATATAGCTTGGGTTGACGTTGTTAATCCGTAAAACCCCGCCGCTGTCAAGCGTTGCGGTTGCGCCTGCGCCTATAAGCTGGGTATTTATATTCGCTAGAACGGCAGCGCTGTTTGCATAGACCCCCGAAAGTGTTACTGTTGTTTGAGCCCACGCTGAAACCCCATCCCAGTATACATAATCAAAAGATGCAGGGGTGGTGTAGTCCGTTCCCAATGCACTGCCGCTAGGGAGGGAGTAGCCTATCATATATATATCTTTCTCGGAGGCAGGAATCAGGGTGATATTGCTAACACCGCCGCCGCTCGCAATATCCACCTTGCCGCCGCTTATAGAGGCGTGCACCCCCTTTTGAAAAAGGATATTATCGTTATTAACGGTGTTCACAATAGCCTGCTGCAACTCTTGAGCGGTGGTTATCCCTGTGAGTGGGATGCTGATATTGTATTTTTCTAGGGCGTGGGCATCGTTATTATACATTTCAATAGCAAAATCAAGGGTTGAGGCGTTAGAATCTAACTTTATATCCGCTGTAGAGGCGGAGAATTCATCTTGAATATAAAAATCGGTTTTTCCATTGGCGGAGACAACTTCATAGTTCCACAGAGCATTGAAGTTGCCGCTGAACACCCCATCAAAATATGGATTTGCTGTGGATTTTAAGGTTTCATCTCTCCAAGCGCTGGGTTCGCCCCACCCTCCTGTGTTTATCCCATTATATAAAGCGTTATAAAGGTTCATCAGGGAGGTGAAGACATTGGCGTTTTCTCCTGTCTGGGTGATGTTCATATCGCCGAAATTCAGAGAGCCTTTCCCCTTTAAGTCTATACCGAAAGATGCGGAGGCGGAAGGCGTTGCTGAAGATGTATACATGTTGGCGACTATGGATACTCCGCTCTGAAGAGGTATTTCGCCTCCGGTATAGTCTTGC
>JAISNW010000088.1 GCA_031276055.1 Deferribacteraceae bacterium
GCATAAATAACCCGCAAGGGGGAAGTATTGTAACTGACGGTTATACCGCTGACTTTATAACACCTAGCGGGGAGAAAAAACCGCTAGGCAACGACTAAATTATCTGATATAGTATAACAATAATAAATCGAAGGGGAGGTGTTGAATGGATAATACTATTATAGACAGATTGAATGCTTTTTTTACTCTTCACCCTCTGCTTGGAGTGCTTATCATTCTGATTATCTTCGCCGCCGTGATAACTTATAGAGTCATCCAGTTCGGAAAGATTACCGACCCTGATAAAATGGTTGAAGAGCTGACAAAGCAAGATACAAATATTACCAAAAGTCCAGATACAATCACAGATCCATCGTATAGCTTTTTACCGGGGAATATATATTACCACGATCATCATGATTAAACTCCAATTATACAATATGCAAGTAGTGTTCTGTAATATCCACCCTATGATGTGTTAAAAACTCGCTTACGAGGGCTAAACTCTCTTTGTAGTCATGCCCTTCAAGGATGCAGTTTGCCATCATCTCCTGCGCAACGCTCCACCGAAAGCCGTGTATACCGTTGTATTCCTCCCCTGTCGCCTCGCAAGCCCGCTTTATATCTTTGCGGAATGCACGTTTATCCACCTCAAACTTCCCCTCTGCCTTAAAATACCCACGCAGCTTATTTGCAAGGTTTTTTGATATACGCCGCTCGTTTAACTGCCCGCCCTTGCTTATATAGCGCAAAACATTGTCGTCTCTAAGCTGCCCCTCTTTTATGAGGGAGAGTTCATGCGCCCTCATCCCCAACTCCTTTATCAACTGGCAGGCGGTTTTGTGCTTTTCAGATTCTAGGTGGGCTGCAACGTTGCGATAGTTCTTATAAGCTCTAGCTTGGTGAGGGCGGCTTAACCCTACAGCTGTTACCTTGCTTATATCGATAGCCGCCCTGAATCTATCCGCCATGCCCGTATGCTCGGAGTGAAAGTTAAAGAGCTCTTCTCCGCTCTTTACCTTTGCAAGCTCCTCAAGCCTATCTCTGCTGTTCATATCAAAACCGTGCAGTCTATCAAGGGCTACCCCCATCTTAGTGATGGCAGAACCAATCTTGGCGATAGTGTTAAGATTTTTCGTTTCCTCAATCTTGCTGCGCATATAGCGCATTACCATAACGCTGTTAATCTTCTCAATGTCTTTTACACGGTAATTCTCCTTGCAGAAGTTAAAGCACTCCCGCCAGTATATCCGATACATATCGGCGGTATTGTGCGAATACACCCCCGCCCTATCTGCAAAATTTTCTGGACTGCATTTTATCCCTAACTCTTTAGCTAGGGCATAAAATGCCATCTTATCCTTATGCTTTGAAGATTCGAATGCCTTCACTTGCTCAAATAGTTTGCCTACTTGATAATTAATATTGCCGCGCATAATGCACCCCTTAATTTATCCCGCATAATGCGTATTCTTTTACTCTCTCCTTACAAAAAGGAAACTCACGCCTCTTAAACCCAAAAAGTTTTTTTAGAGTGACCCTGCAACACTCCTGATCTTTGCGGGCATACGCCTCCGAGTAGACCAGAACTCTTTTTTGGATAAATTCACCTCCTTATTTTTTTTAGATTTGGTCAGATACTATGGCGGCTTATAAACTATGCCGACCATGCACAGATTATTGTTCGTTCAATTTATGTTACCCTGCTGCTCACCACTATGCAGCATGTATTGTTATTGCAACGGCTCATAAATAACAACCGATGCACTTGTTTTTAACTGCTCTCTGGCTCATAAATAACAACCCGAGAGCAGATGGTTTTCTTATAGAACACTGCCCTATAAAACGGCTCATAAATAACAACCAGTTTTATATGCAGCGCCGCATGGTTCGTCATGAATAACACTCACCATGCCCGCTTTGAAAGCCCTATAAGTTTATTGTTTTGATTATTTTCGGCGGTTGAACGCACTTATAGTGCTTGTCCACCGCCATCGATGGTCGCAGTTCAAAGCCATAAATAACGCTAATGAACTGCTGTTAGTTGATGAATACTATTAAACATAGTATTTAATCTCCTCTCTTCTGAAATCCATCAGACCATCGGAGAACCCTCTTGGGGAAATATAGCTACTTATACCACTAATTTTTCTATTGAACAAGCATTTTTTTATAGAAATCCTTTAGAGCCTTATCAACACAGGCGATTGACGATTTAAGAATTGCAATTTCTATTAAAAATTCTCTATATCCTTATTTTTTACTGGCTAAGGGGTCTTGGACATTCTGTTCGCGCCCCCTTTCTGTGCACGCTCAGCGTGACAGAAAGGGGGCGGACGGATAAGAGATTAGCGTATGCACGCCAATCTCTGAAACAACCCCGCTTGTTCTAACGTTACATACTGTAACGTTACGCAAGCGGGGTTGTTTCGAGGGGTTAAATCCGTCTTTTTTCAAAAGAGGATTTAACCCCTCTTACCGCTAATTCGTCTACTAAACCTTATTTAATATACAAATTATAGACGAGACGGAGTTCAAGCTGTCATCGGCGCTTAACCGCCTCTATGACAGCTTAGACTTTTTGAGGATGATTAAATGACAGTTTTTACAGCTTGCAAGTTAAAAACCCGCTCGGCTGTGAAGGTTTTTATCCTTGAGGGTAGATTATATTTATTAACGACTGCTCTGTAGTTGCGGTTCTCCCCATATAACGTCCAGAGTGCGTTGTCATGAGAAACTCCTGTGTTTTAAGGGATAAAAACACCTCTTTTTTAACCTGCTCTTCCTTAACCTCTCTAAAGTTGGCAGTGCCGTTGATATTAAGGATAGTATTGAGGTTTCTTACCGTTCCGAAATGCTCTGAGGCATATTGAGCAGTTTCCTCATCGGGAGCCCGCATATAAATCTTTGTATTAATGTTGTCAATTATACTCTTACCCCTGCTTAAATCCCCCATAACCGCATATATCTGATTGATGGACTGTGAAAAGCCGCATATGGAGAAGTTGGCGCTGCC
>JAISNW010000168.1 GCA_031276055.1 Deferribacteraceae bacterium
CCTTTTTTGGAGGCAGCCCAACAGATAAGAGGGAGTTAAACGTCTTAAAATAAAGCTCGCGGCAGTCCGGATAGCCGCTTGAATCTTCCTCAACAGCGCCTATAAATATCTTAGAAGCGCCGTTCACCTCACCCCAACTTACAGCGATAGAGAGGATATGGGTGTTTCTAAACGGCACATAGGTTTGAGGGATGCGCGAACTATCCACCCCGCCTTTTTCTATAGGGATAGCCTTATCTGTTAGGGAAGAGCCGCCTATCACTTTTAAGTAGTCAATATCCGCTATGAACCGCTCGCTTACTCCGAAATGTTCACACAACGCATTAAAAGAGCTCAACTCCTTCAACTCTGTCTGCTGCCCATAGTTTACATGAAGAGCCGAAATGGAGAAACCCGCATCTTTTGCAAAGGCAAGGGCAACCGCGCTGTCAAGCCCGCCGCTTAAAACCACTATCGCTTTTTCCATACACCTTAGAATATATCAGAAAATACGAAAGTTTAATACCCTTTTGTTTAGATTAGTGTTTAGGCAGGCGGGGGCAGCGGTTTTTTTACCCAGAGGACGTTTTCAAAGCCGTAAAAATTCCATGTAAAACGGTTTATAAGGCGCTGCTTCAAAGAGGATTTCACAGCCTTCTTCGGCTATTATCTGTTTTAATGCGGCAAAATCAGGCGGAGTTCCTGTATGAGTTTGATCGTCATAATAATTCAGCGTTCCTTTGCGGCTAGGAAGGTGGACGCTCTTTTCCGACGGGCAGGAGAGGTAGAGCAGCCCTCCTTTTTTTAACGCCCTGAGCATATTTCTGAAAGTTTTTTCTCTTTCAAGGCAATGCTCTAAATTATGGAATGATATTACAACATCAAAAGAATCCGCCAACTCTCCCAGCTTATCTGCAAAAGCCGACGGTTCTACAAGTATATATTCATCTAAGAGGGATATATCGCTCATATTGTAAACTTCCACATCGATACCGGTATAATGAAAGTTAGAGAGGGCTCTTTTAACGGCGATGACAGCATCGTTTCCACAGCCGACGTCTAAGATGGAAGGTTTAGAGAAGCGCTCGGCGATATAGTGTAAAAAATAGTGTCTACCGCGGGGTTTAACTATCTTTGCTAGAATTTTACGCACTCTATTCAATTGTTTGTTCAACTTTCCCCCCTCACAAGCCTAACTATCCTAATTATCTTCTCTCTATCTTTTACTCCATTGCTCTCCACCCCGCTATTTATATCAAGGCAGAACGGCTTTAATTTCGCCGCTAGGGCAATATTGCTCTCGTTTAGCCCCCCTGCAAGAAATAGCGGTTTTTTCAACATTAGAGCGGCGTTTTTTATCAACCCCCAATCAAACGTCCGCCCGCTGCCGCCCCGCCTCTGACTATCGTAAGCATCCAGCAAGATATAATCTGCTTCATATGTAGATAAAGGGGGCGCATCGCTTCCCATAGGGACAGCTTTTATCACAGGTATCCAGATCGCAGCTTTAAGCCGTTTAATATAGCCGTCATCCTCATCTCCATGAAGTTGAACCATATCTATAACCCCTGCGTTAAATATCTTTTCAATATTCTCTATACTCTCGTTTACAAAGACTCCCACCCTGATTATTGACGGATTAAGCTCTCTTTTCAGCTCTACGGCGGTTTCAAGAGTTACGCGCCGCCTGCTTTCAGCAAAGATAAAACCGATAAAATCGGGGAGGACAATATTGACGGCGTATACATCCTCTTTGCGCGACAACCCGCAAATCTTGATAAGCGGTTCTTGCTGCATTTTATCTATATACCCATCAACCCCTGTAAAGCGGCGGCTTTATCTGTTGAACGCATAAGCGCCTCCCCTATTAAAATGGCGTCAATCCCGTTTTTTGCAAGGAGGGCGGCATCTTCAGCGGTTTTAACCCCACTCTCGGCGACAGATAATATATCATCAGGGATTAGTTTTCGAAGCCTTATACTATTATTTATGTCGACCTTAAAGGTTTTTAGATCACGGTTATTTACCCCTATAATGCCCGCCCCTGCCGAGAGCGCCATCTCTACCTCTCTTTCATCATGCGCCTCTACAAGGGCGCAAAGCCCGATCTCCCTAGACAGCGAGATAAACTCTTTTAAGCTCTTTTCGTCAAGGATAGAGCATATTAAGAGCACCGCCTTTGCACCGAGAAGTTTTGATTGATATATCTGGTAAGGATCAACTATAAAATCTTTGCGTAAAAGGGGGAGCTTTACAACCTGTGCAATCTGCTCTAAATAGCTGCCGCTTCCGAGAAAATAATCCGTTTCCGTCAACACCGAGATTGCGGCTGCGCCCGCCGCCTCATACGTTCTAGCTATATCAATATAGTGAAACTCTTCTGAAATCACCCCCTTTGAAGGAGAGGCTCTTTTAACCTCACAGATAAAAGAGAGCCCCGGCTGCCTCAACCTTTCAGCAAATTCATAGCCCGAAAGTTTTATCTCTGCGGTTCTGCGGATAAGCTCCTTCTCTGGAAGCGCCGCCTTATCTCCAGCTAACCTTGAAAGAGAGGCTTCTACTAATTTTTCAAGGATATTCACGCCGCCGCCTCTTGAGTGGCTGCTACAAACTCCTCAAGCTTTTCTAACGCCTTATGAGCGTCGATAAGCTCCTGCGCCTTTTTAACGCACTGTCTTAGGGTGGAATCGCCATAAGCCATATATAAACAGACGGCGGAGTTAAGGGTGACGGTGTCTCGTTTCGCCCCTTTCTCGCCCGATAATATTGAACGGGCAATCCCCGCATTTGTTAGAGGATCTCCCCCAACCAACTCTGAAAGCTCGCAGCGGTTGAGCCCAAACTGCTCCGGTGTTATAAAGTAGCTGCCGAGCCTTCCATTTGCAACCTCGCATATGGTGGTGCTGCCTGTCAAGGTGATCTCATCGAGCCCATCGTGCCCATGCACCACCATAGCCCGCTTGACTCCTAGATTATTTAAGACGTTTGCCAGAGGTTCTACAAGGTTTTCATCATAGACCCCTAAAAGCTGCATATTTGCTCCCGCAGGGTTTGCAAGGGGTCCTAGTATATTAAAGATGGTCCGCACCCCCAACTCCCTCCTTACAGGCGCAACATGTTTCATTGCTGTATGGTATACATTGGCAAGCATAAAACAGATTCCAGTTTTTTTCAGCACCTTCTCGCTCTGCTGCGCCGTCAAGTTGATATTAGCCCCTAACGCTTCAAGCAGATCGGCGCTTCCGCACTTGCTTGACACGCTGCGGTTGCCGTGCTTTGCCACCGGCACCCCGCCCGCAGCCGCTACAAAAGCGGAAACGGTGGATATATTAAAAGAGAATAGTTCATCCCCCCCCGTGCCCACAATGTCCAGCACATCTGTTTCAGGAGTAAGTTTCATGCACTTCTCCCGCATAACAAGAGCGCAGGCGGTAATCTCTTCGATAGTTTCCCCTTTATGCCGCATGGCGGTTAGAAATGAGCCCATCTGGGCAGGGGTGGCGCTTCCTTCCATCATCTCAAACATTACCGCCCTAGCTTCCTCTAAAGTTAGAGTCCCCCCATTCAACAGTTTATATATAGCTTCTCTTATCATATTCATCGACCTCCTATGGAGAGGAAATTTTCAAGGATCGTCTCTCCGCACTTTGTAAGGATGGACTCAGGGTGGAACTGTAGACCGTATATATCATAATCCCTATGTTTAACCCCCATAACTTCGCCAAGGTCGTCTTCAGCGTTTATAAGCAGTTCATCGGGGATAGTATCCCGCTTAGCGGCTAGGGAGTGGTAGCGCCCCGCCTCAATAATAGGTGGCAGCCCTCTAAAGATAGGGCTGCCGTTGGCAATCTGTATAGGGGTTTTCTTCCCATGCACCAACCTTGCCGCATAGGTTATGCTTGCGCCGAAAACCTCGCATATCGCCTGATGTCCGAGACATACGCCTAGTATAGGAGCCTTTGTCTTAAAACGGCGGATTAAATCCTCACAGATCCCCGCGTCTATCGGTCTACCTGGTCCAGGGGAGATTATGATGTGGGAAGGTGAAAGCTCTTCAACCTCTTCAACTGTAATGCTGTCGTTTCTTTCAACACGGATATCGGGGTTTATTACCCCTGCCATCTGATAGAGGTTGTAGACAAAGCTGTCGTAGTTGTCAATTATTAGAATCATAGCCGCTCCTCCCCATCTGCTGTTCTAAGGGCGTTCATCATAGCCTCCGCCTTGCTCAGGCACTCCTCATACTCCCTTTCGGGCACGCTGTCATAAACTATTCCCGCTCCAGCTTGCACATAGACCTTTCTATCTTTTAAGAGCGCCATGCGGATGCCGATGCAAAAATCCATATTCCCTGCAAAATCTATATAACCCACCGCGCCGCCGTAAACCCCGCGTTTAGAACCTTCTATCTCGTCTATGATTTCGCAGGCGCGTTTTTTAGGGGCGCCTGAGAGCGTTCCCGCAGGGATGGCGGCGTCTAACACATCTAGGGCGGAATAGCCTTCTTTTAGAATACCTGCCACCCTTGAAGCTATATGGCAGACGTGGGATAGTTTCTTTATAGAGCGGTATTCCTCCACCTTTACACTCCCAAATTTACAAACCTTTCCGATGTCGTTGCGCCCTAAATCTACAAGCATATCGTGCTCGGCTAGCTCCTTTTCGTCTTTTAAGAGCTTCTCTATGAGGGCGTCTGTATCGCTCTCAAGGGGGAGCCTCTTGCATGTGCCTGCTAACGGGTATGTGCTGACAACCCCATTTTTTAGGGAGATTAAGGTTTCAGGAGACGCCCCCGCCAACTGAAGATCTCTAAATTTAAGGTAAAACATATAAGCTGAAGGGTTTGTGGTTCTCAACACCCGATATGCAGGGAGGAGATCATCGCCGTATTCAGAGCAAAAGCGGACAGACGGAACACATTGAAATATATCCCCCTCATAGATATGTTTTTTAGCCTTTTGCACCCCTTCGCAAAACTTTTCTTTAGTAAAATCGGGCTGAAAGTTCAAGTGGGAGTGTCTTTGCATAAGCTCTGGAGACGTTGCAAGAAAGAGCGCCTCCATATCTTTTAGGGTTGCGGCGCCGCTAATATAGTTCTCTTCCAACCTATCGGTTCTGATATTTACAATTAAAAAGAGTTTCTGGCGGAAGTTGTCATAGGCAAGAACTTTATCAAAGAGCATAAGGCGGAAATCATCAAAGCCTACACTGTCATTCTCTGTTAAATTTAAGGTGGGTTCTACTCGGCGGAAGTATTCATAGGAGAAATACCCTACAAAACCGCCGGTGAATGGGGGCATATAGTCAATGCGCGGGCTGGAATAGCTTTTGAGCAGCTCTTTTAATGCGGTCTGTCCGCCATGTTTAAGCTCGGTTGAACCGTTTTGCCTAATTTCAACTGCACCGTTGTTTCCCACAATTTCTAAAAGAGGGCTGTAGCCCAAAAATGTATAACGCCCCCACTGTTCGCCGCCCGGCGCGCTCTCTAGTATATAAGTTTCCTCACCTCTGCTTTTAAGCACTCTAAGCAGATCAACAGGAGTTTTAATATCTGAGTAAAGCTCCGTATAGATAGGGATAAGCGTATGTCCGACTGAGAGCTGCCGCGCCTCATCTAATTTAGGTCTAATCATCTTTCCTCCATATTTTGGGCGCAAAAAAAACCGCCCTTTAGCAAAACAAGAACGTCGTATAAGCATTGGCGGCGGCGCAACAACAACGTGATGAAGACGAAAATGCGCCCACCAACAGCATACAGACGAACTAGTGTTTTCAAGGACGGATAGATAAATCCGCGGTGCCACCTTGTTTCGCAAGGCAGACGCCCTGCGCTCTCTGTGGAATACAAGCATATTCCCCGCAACTAACGTATGCGTCCACGTCACAGAATACTTGAGGGGTTTATCTTAACCAAACTCCTCTTTGACTGCGCCCTCAGCGGTCCATTTGATGCGCCGCTGGCACCGGACTCTCAGCAACGCCGGCTCTCTGCAGCTGCCCCTCGCACCGTTATCTCCGCGTCAACGGTTTAGTTAGTATATTGTATATCGGTTAATCCGCCTAAAGTCAATAGTTTTGAAATTATTTGGGGATTTTTGTTAAACTTTTATAGATTTAGGCGTCTTTCAATCTCTTCTATAATGGCGGCTTTTGCCCGTTCGCCTTCAGGGGTTAGCTTGTCATTAGTCTCATAACTTTTGGGGATAGCGCCGAGAAAGAGCACCTCTTTAGGCGCAGCCCCTCTTAGTTCAGATACTAATAGAGTTTCTTGTATCCCAATCTGATGAGGGGTGAGTTTTAGAGGGATA
>JAISNW010000174.1 GCA_031276055.1 Deferribacteraceae bacterium
AGGGGGTTGCGCCGAGATGTATATACAGCTAAAGTTGCGCGATTAGCCTCTAACTCTCCTTTCAGCTTAAAAAATGTTAAGGGGCTCTCAATGCTCCCTGATATTCTAATAAGGATTACCCCGCTTTTGCAGATAGGGGTTATAGGGGCGGCGATGGTATCAACTATTTCAGAGCGGTTTTTCATAGATCACTTCGTGATCGCCTGGTGCAAAATAATCTTTCAGCACTGCAGCCTGCGTATAGGCGCAATCTTCATAAAAAGCTCTGGTTGGAGCGTATCTATCGGTGCTCGATGTGCTGACAAAAAGTTTTTTCCCCCCACAGCTTCTAACGGCGCTCTCTACGGAGTTGATAAGGGCTCTTCCTATACCGTTATGCTGATAACCTTTCAAAACTGCAATCCAGTAGAGCTCAAAACTTCCTATAGAACAAGGGATCTTTCCATAACAGGCGTAGCCTGCTGCTTTCAGATTATCTTCAGCTACAAAAAATAAGTATTCTCCAGGTTTAGCGAGCGCACTGATGGCAAGCTCTCTTGCCATGATAAGTTCATCTTCGCTGAAATAACCGGTATCTTTGACAATCTGATAGATTATATCGGGGTCTTTTTCGGTTATATAATCTCTAATAGCGATCCTCATAGGCTTGCCTAATAATAAATTCCAACGTTTCAGCGAGCGTCAAGCCGCTGGCGGCGCTAGCGGCGATAAAACCGCTGTCTTCAGTAAGGGCGGGGTTGGCGTTTACATCTATACAGTAAAAAACGCCGTTTTCCACCCGAAAGTCAACCCTTGCATACCCTTCTAAATTGAGGACCCTTGCCGCCTTTTCCGCAATCCTCATGGCGGCTATAGCGATCTCCTGCTGAACATCAAACGAGCGGTTAGAACCTATATACTCTTGCGATTCTGGCGACCACTTGGCGTCATAAGTTAATATCTTAGGTTTATCAGGCGGGTAGTTGAACTCCATCTTGGAGACGGCTCTAGCGGTAAGAGAGCTGCCTGTATCTAAGAGGGTGACGGAGAGCTCTTCCCCATCTATATACTTTTCAGCAAAATAGTATCTGCCCGCCATAGCTAGAGCGGCGTTAAGCTCTTTCACCGTAGCGGCGTTAATAACAGAATAATCGGTTAAACCGACAGAGCCGTGTGTGTATATCGGTTTTATAATCCACCTGCCGGGCTCTCTAACGGTAGAAGGGGTGGTGATCTGCTCCATATTCAAGATATGCTTGATAAGCCTCTTATCGTGGGTGTTCAAGAGTGCGGCAAGGGAACTGCCGGTATAAGCGGTTCGAGAAATCTCAAAGAGCGCCGCCCCAAGGTAGCTGTCTATCTCGCTGCCGTTGAACGTTTCAAAGAGATTCCATGCCACATCAGCCAACTTTAATTTATCTATATAGGCGGCAGGATCGCCCCTATACGGCAGGCGGAACACCTGATGCCCCTCAATATTCCTTTCTAAAAATGCCGCCTGCTCCTCAATATCTATAATATCGGGGGCGCTGTTTGCTGTCGGCGGCTCATAACAGAGCGCTATTCGCATCTTTTCTCCTTATCCCTGATTCTAAAATCAACTCCACAATTCGGCGGTGGGAATAGCCTGCCAACTCCCCTAAAATTATAAGGTCAGAGTGGCGGGGCATAAGCCCCGGCAGAGAGTTAATCTCCATAATATAAGCTCTGCCGAACTTATCAGCGCGGATATCAACCCTTGAGGCGTCATCTATCCCCAGCAGCCTGTGGGCAGTGAGCGCAAGCTGCGCACACTCTGTTGCAAATTCACCCTCTGCAAGGGTGTATCTTACACAGGATTCACAATTAGCTTTATTATAATACGAATGTATCGGACTGTCACCTCTTTGTGTAATCTCTATCTCTAAAACACCTATAGGAAAGGCTTCCTCCCCTGAACCTAGAATCCCGACAGTCGCCTCCCTCCCTGAAAGATAGGGCTCTATTATAACAGGAGCGCGATAGCATCTTATAAGATAGTCAACCTCTTTAATCAACTCCTCTCTATTTTTTACGATGCTGTTAGGGGTTACCCCTCTACCTGTTCCTTCCGCCGCCGGCTTTACAAAGAGGGGGTAGTCGGCGGGCTCTGCTATACCTTGAGTTGAATCTGCAAGGCAAAAATCAGTTGTAGAGATGGAAAAATCCCGCAGGATATGCTTTGTTACAGCTTTATTCAACGTTATAGCGTGCAGCGCAGGCGAACTGAAAAAATAGGGGATATTAAAAGCATCAAGGAGGGCGGGGACTAGGGATTCTCGGGCAGAACCGGAGACGCCTTCGCAGATATTAAAAACCATATCCCAACGCTCACCCTTTAGAAGCGCCTGCATAAGGGGGATATGCCCGCCTATACGGATGAGCTCATGCCCGCAGGCTGTTATGGCGTCTGAAACGGCGTCTATAGTGAGAGCGGAATCAAACTCCGCCGCCTCTTCCTCCGAAAACCCCGCAGCTAGATAATCATCTTTTAGATCGTAGGTAAAGCCTATCCGCATATAATTATTATAGCTAAATCACTTGAGGATACTTAAAGATATTCCCCTCATAGTTCACAAGGAATAGGTCGCCGTCCGACTGCCCGCAGATATTGTTTGCACTGATCGGAATCTTGCCGCCGCCTCCTGGAGCATCAACTACAAATGTAGGGACTGCATAGCCGGAGGTATATCCGCGCAGCTTTGCTATTATCTCAAGCCCTGCCGCAACCGTCGTGCGAAAGTGGGAGGCGCCGCTTACAGGATCGCACTGGTATAGATAATACGGACGCACCCTGAACATTAAGAGTTTATGCATAAGCCGTTTCATGATCGCGGGGGAATCGTTTATCCCTTTAAGAAGAACAGTCTGGCTGCCTAGTGGGATGCCCGCATCCGATAATCTATCAAGGGCTAGTTTCGCCTCTGCTGTAAACTCTTTCGGGTGTATTGCATGGATGCTTATAAAGAGCGGGTGGTATCTTTTCAGCATCTTCACAAGAGAAGGGGTTATCCGCTGGGGGAGGACGACAGGAACCTTTGTGCCTATACGGATAATCTCCACATGGGGAATATCCCGCAGTTCAGAGAGTATCCCTTCCAGTGCGCAGTCTGTTAAAGTTAGAGGATCTCCACCGGAGATCAGAACATCTCTAATCTCTGTATGGGAACGGATATAGTGAAATGCCTCTGTTAGAGCGCCGCCCTGCCCTACACCCTGCCCTACAAGCCTTGAGCGGGTGCAGTATCGGCAGTATGCAGAGCAAAAATCAGTGGCAAGAAGGAGCACCCTATCCGGATATCGGTGTATTAGGCGGGGTGCAGCCTCATTGTGAGACTCTGCTAGAGGATCAACCGCTTCTCCGCGAGCAAGGGTAAGCTCTTCCGCTTTAGGAACCATGCACGCCCTTAGAGGATCATATGGGTTTGCAAGGTTCATTAAAGAGAGGTAATATGGGGTGACGGCAAAGGGGAGTCTGCATTCGCCTGCGGCGGTCTTTTCAGAAGGAGTAAGCGGAAAAAAACGTCCTAACTGCTCAATATCTGTTATTCTATTGGACAGCTGCCACTGCCAACTGTTCCACTCTCTCTTTGAAAGTTTAGGATAGAATCTTTTGCGGAAAGCTAAGGGTGAACTTGGAGGTTCATAGTTATCAGACGATGTTTCCTCAGCGGAGGGAGGCGGCGCGGCTTGATCAGTATCAATCATTTTTAAGCACCTTGCTCTAATATTTCTCGTCTATTACACCTAAGAAGCAAGATATGCAAGAGAAATTTTATGAATATAAA
>JAISNW010000090.1 GCA_031276055.1 Deferribacteraceae bacterium
ATTGCGTATCTGAACAAGCAGCTGTGGATCAACCTGAACGGAAAAACGTCTTCTTAGATCTGCCAACGTCCTACTGGACATAGAAAAAGTTGCAGATATAGGACCGCTGCCTACCAGATTTGTAATCACGTAGGAAGGGGCTACCTGCTCGCCTTCATTAAAGTTTATCACCCCAATCTTGCCCGCTATAGGGGATGTAATATTAGTGTAAGAGAGGTTTAACTTAGCCTCTTCAAGAGCTGCCTGCGCACCACTTAAAGCCGCCTGCGCCTGCCTATTTGCAGCGTTTGCGTTGTCATAGGCGGCTTTAGAGATAGTCTTCCTATCATAACTGACTTTCGCCCTGTCAAAATCCAACTTTGCTTTGTTCGCTGCGGCTTGAGCTTGCACAACAGCTGCTGAAGCTCTGTTGACGGCTGTTTGAAATGGTGCATTGTCTATAATGAAGAGCAGCTGCCCCTTCCTTACAATCTCCCCTTCTTTCACAAGGCGCTTTTGAAGAGTTCCTGAAACGCGCGGAGCGATAGCGGCTTTAGATTCCGCCTCTAACTTGCCTAAAAAGCTACTAGTTGGAGAAACATCTTCTAAAGCCACCTGACTTACGATAACCGTGGGAGGCGGCAACTGGGCTTGCTCTACAGGCTTTTTGCATGCAACGGCCGCGGCAAGAACACAAAACAACAAAAGCACCTTTTTCAACATTGGCTATCTCCAAAAGCAAAAACGGCTAAACAAGAACGCAACGCGGATGCCTACCGTAAAAATTTTATCGTAAATTACCTAACATCATGCAACAGCTACGGCGGCTATAGCAGCAACTATAGCGGGGGCGGCATGAGTATAAAACAACTATAGAGCCCATGTATGCACTCTAGCTAACTATACACTATTTTTCCTATTTGTCAAATCATGATCAGATTCTTTCCACTCTTTTTTACAATCAGAAGAGCCAATACAATATTATTCAAGTTTTCTTATTAAAATAATTTGCCTTTTCGTTTGTCTGTGAATACGTTGCAAAGGTCGATGCCTTTAACCTCTCTTCAGATATCCTCTTCTGCAGCTCTTTTTTAGTTTCACTGTATTTTTCCTCGAGGGAGAGTAGATAGAGGTGGACAATCTCTAGCTTTTCCTCTGTTACACCGTCAGGTTCATCTTCCACCACCTGCACCAGTTGATTAAAGGCTTCGCAGTAGGTATTAAAGAGATCTTCACTGATATTAGGATCATCTGCCTGCATGAGCTCGTCAATCAACTGCCTAACCCTAAGCCAGATGAGATCAAAATTTGTCAACATTTTCTTTACCTTACCGAAATCAGAGGGAATATAACATAGAGGAGTTGATATGTAAATAATAAAACAGCTGCATCCCCGTAACCAGGAATGCAGCCAAAAGGAGGTGATCATACATGGAAAAACTTTTCAACAAGGTTTAGCCCTGCATAACTGAATATTATATTAAAAGTTCTCTTTTGTCAAATAAAGTTTAGCAATCTCTGTTATTTATTTGTAAGACGCGCGGCTCTTAAATTCCCCTTCACCCTTTCGCCTTTTATATTTACATAAAAGAGAAAGGTTTCAGTAAAGGGGTGACCGCCTTTCGTTTATGAGTTTATGAGTAAATGAAAGAATTCCGGGCGGGGTAATTATGATTCATCATAACCTGAACGTTTTGAAATTTCTAGGGAATATCTCATTAGTGTAGGAACTATCTTGTCTCTAATCTTATCAATGCCGAGTCGAGAGGCGGGAGCGCTTATGCTTAATGCAGCCACCGGTTGGCGTTGATAGCCGCGTATTGCTACAGCTGCAGATCTGACGCCGCTTTCCAACTCTTCATCGTCTATAGCAAAGCCGTTCTGAGCAATCTCCCTCAAGGCGCTTTTCAGCTCCGTAAAAGAGGTTATTGTATTCTCGGTGCACCTAACGAGCCGTTTATGATGGTATAGAGAAGATAACGTTTTACCCGGCAATTCTGCCAGTAAAACTTTTCCAATATCAGCTGCGTGGGCGGGGAGACTCCTGCCTACCCTAGAGGCAACCCTAACAGGAGCTAGAGTTTCAGATACGCCTAAGTAGACCGCATTTTCACCATGCAAAAGCCCTATATAAGAAGACTCTCCAAACTCCTGCGTCAACTTCTTCATAAAAGGTTTAGCAAGCGAGAGCATGCCAAACCTATGTATGAATTTCTCCCCAAGATTGAATATACCAAGCCCAAGCCTATAATTTCCAGTCAGGGGGTTCTGTTCAATAAACCCCCTGGAACACAACGTTGCAAGCAACCTAAACACATTGTTTTTGTGAAGCCCAACAGCATTGCTAAGCTCTGTAACCCCATACTCCTCCTTCGCATATGCCCTAAACACCTCAAAAAGCTGCAACATATGGTCAACAGAGCGGGCAGGCTTATCAGCGGAAACCGGCATACAGCTACTCTTCCAACGTTTCAGGCTCCTCCAATATATCTAGTTCATAGGCTTCAGTTTCAAGCTCTCCATCAGTAGTTTCAAGAATATCATCTTCAAGAGGAGCATCTGCTGCTGGAGTCTCTTGTTCAACCTCAACTGTTTCAACTGGCTGCTCTTCTTCAATCACAACAGGAGTCTCGGGTTCAGGAATAGATATAATATCGCTTGTTGAAGGCGTCCAAGTGGTTCCTAAGCTAGTTCCGCAGATATCAGCTACACCAACGAGGTCTTGCAAGAAATATATGCCGTCAGGGCGATCAGTGGGAAGCCCTATCTTGCTAGGGTCTGCAACAATAATAGTCCCTGTGATCTCATAACCGCTAACCAAAGATTTTTTGTAAGGAACAAGAGATGTTTTGCCATTATAGGAGATAACAGCACCGTCATCACTTGTGCTTGCTTTAATTGTGCAAGGGGTGACACAGACTTGATCGTTGACAATAAGCTCCAGATTTGTGGGGCAGCTTGTAACGACAACTCCCCTGTCGCTGAATGGGAGAGCATGCTCAAAGTGACACCCTGCCAATGCAAACAGGGAAACAGCAAGAAGAACAGTTGATAATAGCTTCATAAACATCTCCAAAAATAATGCTTAGAATTAACTCACATTAAGGCCCGCTCACCAGTTAAACAAAACGCGCCGACTGTGTAAAGTTATATTTAGCATATTAAATCAGAAATAATCAAGCTAAAAAATTAATAAAGTAAAAAAAATGGCAGTTTTTTAGGAATTCTGGAAATAAAAGGGGAGGAAAGATTTTTTCCTTGACAAGCGCTGTGCACGGTATTAAGCTAGTTGAAAGATTGAGGGCATTATGGGTAAAGGGTTTACGCTTGTTGAAATAACCATAGTTATGCTGATAATAGGGGTAATAGCGGCGCTCGCCATAAAGGGGAAAGACCTTGTGGAGGTTGCCAATGTCCGCTCGGAGCTGCGCAAGCTGGAGAGGTTTGACCTCGCCGTTAAAACGATTGTTCTAAAGAAAAGCACTCATGGGGGAGCGGACGCATTTGATAGATATTATCCTGCTGGTTCCGAGATTGTCTCAACCTTTTTCACCGATAACGGTTCTCTTGTTGACAGCGATTTTACTACTTATCTAGTGCCCGTAAATCAGAGGAAGAGCGTTTGGCGGCGTGCTTTTGATAATGAATCTAAGGTAAGCGTCTCTTCTGAGAATTCTATCACAGTTATGGGGCGTTATACCCCTCAAGAGGCTTGCATGGTGGAATTTATTATGGATGATACGCACCCGCTCACCGGCAGAGTTAGTGCATATCCATTTATGCACAATGGGGCGCCTCCTGATAATTCAACAGTTTATAACAGCTGTGCTGACTGGCTGAATGTATTTGAGAGCGGAAAGAATGACGTCACTCTTTTTTACAGGATTATGTAGGAAAAGTCTTCCAGTTTCAAAAAATCTTAAATTTCATTATTTCTAGGGAGGGACGATGCAATATGACATTAGGCTGGTAAAGCTGGTCACAGGCGAAACGGTTATGGGCAGCTACGATGCCCAGAAAGCCTGCCTAAAAGATATAGTTCTGATTCAGAGCATCCCAACGGGCGCCGGGGTTCAGTTAGCTATACTCCCTTACGGCTTTCCTTTAGAGGAGGCTGTAGAGGGCGAGATAGCGGAAAGAAATATAATTTATACCTTTAGCAAAGTTCCAGAAGAACTTTCTAAGAAATATTTAGAAGCCAAAAGCAGCATCCGCATCGCCTCAGGGATCGAGGGGCTTGGCAATAAAGGCGGCGGCATCCTCCTTTAATGCACGAACTTTAATGCACGAAGTTGGCGTTGCTCAAGAGATTTTAACAAAGGCTTTTAAGAGTGCGGCGGATGCTAAAAAGATTACCCGCATAGGCCTCACTCTCGGCAATAGATCAGGCGTTGACCGCTCCTCTTTAGAATTTGCCATCAACGCCCTAAAAGAGTCTACTATAGCTTCAGAGTGCGTTGTTGAAATTATTGAAGAAAAAACGATTGGGTATTGCAGCGATTGCGGAAGCGAGAGCTATGTGGATGCGTTTTTTGCCGTCTGCCCTAGATGCAATTCGCCTATACTGGAATACTCCGGCGGCGGGGGGCTGACCTTAAATTATCTGGATGTTGAGTAATGAATAAAGCTGAAATTTTAACTGAAGCCCTCCCCTACATGCAGAAGTATTTCGGTAAAACCGTGGTTGTTAAATTCGGCGGGCATGCTATGGCGGATGAGGCTCTGAAATACGCTTTTGCCTCTGACATCGTCCTTCTTAAACAGGTGGGGATAAACCCTATTATAGTTCACGGCGGCGGTCCGCAGATCGGTTCTATGTTGGAACGCCTTCAGATCGCCTTTCGCTTTGAAGATGGTTTTCGTGTAACCTCACCGGAAGTTATGGATGTTGTAGAGATGATCCTCTCAGGCAAGATCAATAAAGAGATTGTGGGGCTTATCGCTGCAAACGGCGGAAGGGCGGTGGGTTTATCAGGCAGAGACGGCTGCCTTATATCTGCAAAAAAATTAGTCCTCAAAGACAGCTCCAAAGATTTAGGGTTGGCGGGAAAGGTGGATAAGATAGATATATCTATTTTACAAGCTGTTAAAGATTTTATCCCCGTCATTGCGCCTATAGGGATCGGAAAGAAGGGAGAACCTTATAACATTAATGCTGATTTAGCGGCGGGAAGCATCGCTAGTGCGCTGAAAGCGGAAAAACTCCTCTTATTAACAGATGTGGCGGGGGTTTTAGATAAAGACGGCAGACGCATCCCCTATGCTGCAATTGCACAGCTTGACAAACTTAAAGAAGATGGGGTTATCACCGGCGGGATGATCCCAAAGCTGCAAGGTGTTTATGACGCCATAAACGCGGGGGTTGCAAAAGTCAATATCATTGACGGCAGAGAACCTCATTCAATCCTCCTTGAGCTATTTACCGACATCGGCTCAGGCACTGAAATTGCAAGGCAATGACCCCCGCCATCTTCTTAAATACCGTCATATATCCTGCCTGCAGCGGCGATGAAAAGATAATCTCTGCTTTTGCCCAGGTTGACAGGGCTCTCTTTCTTCAAGAGCCGATGCGCCATATGGCGTATGTGGATAAAGCTGTTCCTATAGGTTACGAGCAAACCTTATCTCAACCTTCATTAGTTGCATACATGCTTAAACAGCTGGATTGCGCTGAAATGGAGAGCTGTTTGGAGATAGGCGCAGGTTCAGGCTTTGTTGCTGCTCTTCTATCAAAACTAGTAAAATATGTGTATGCTGTGGAGCTGCGCCCTGAGTTGGCGGAAGGGGCTAGGGAGAAGATTCGCTCCCTTTATATAACAAATGCCAAAATATCGTGCGGAGATGGAACAAAAGGGTGGGAAAAATTTGCTCCATACGATAGGATAATAGTATCTGCAGGGGCAAAGAGCATCCCTGAGAAGTTGGTTGCACAGCTAAAAGATGGGGGGGTTATGCTTATACCGCTGAACAACTCCCTCACAAAGATAGAAAAAAAAGGGGGCGAGCTTACCCAAAAAGCCCTTACAGCGGTTGCTTTTGTAGACTTTGTGGGAACATAACCCTTATAATGTGTAATTTCAAGGAGGCAATAAAGTTGAAAAAGGCGCTGTTGTTTGCTCTGCTCTTTTCTCTATCTGCTCTACCTATAAAGGCGTCAGGTGAAGAAAAAACAGAGGCTGTAATACTTAGACTTATACAGAGTGTTCAGAAACTCCCCGCCGATACAGAGTTTATCCGCAATTCAGACAGCTACAATAAAGATGAGGCGGCGGCGCACCTGCTGTCAAAGTATAAAAGGGTTAGAAAGAATATTGCAACAGCAGAGGAGTTTATTGAAAAGATTGCATCAAAATCCTCTATTTCAGGGAGAGATTATCTTATAAAATTTTCCGATAATACAACTATAAAAGCAGGAGATTTTTTTAAGGAAGAACTAAAAAAGATAGAGAACGAATGACTCCCTTTTCCCCTCGCATTTTGGACGCAAGCGTAAAAGCGGACTGTTCAACCTACAATCTTATTGACAAGAGCAGAGGGAAAAAGTATCTTTATATATGAAGTTGGGCTATATTTCAGATGGGCAGTTCTGCAAACCGTTGTCATTTTGCTGTAAAGTTGAACATGTCATGGAAAACTCCAAAATATTTTACCCTCTAAAACGAACTTACAGTTACAGGAGCTGATATAAATGCGGATTATCTTTTTTCTTTCATTTTTTCTCTTTACTTTTCAAGCCTTTGGCTTAAATCTCACAGAAACAATTAACCTCTCTATTGAAAACAGCGATAAGATTAAGCAGGCGAAGGCAGCCGTTGAAACTGCGGATTATACCCGCCTCTCTTCAAGGGCGGCTTTTATGCCCAGCGCTGATCTTGCTTACGGCTATAACCGAGCGGAGCTTGTAAACCAACCGAACCAGTTGACAGGGGTTGAAAAAGATATTACCAGCGAAGAGGCAAATCTGACTCTTACTTTGGGGATAAACCTTTTCAACGGCTTTACAGATGTATACAACTACCGTTTAAGCGATGCAAATCTCTCTGTGCAAAAGTTAAATTATAGATCTTCTAGGCAAGATATAATCTTATCCGCCAAATCAGCCTATATCGCTTATCTTAAAGCAAGAGATCAATATGCTGTGGCGGAGCAGTCGCTAAAGCTCCTAGAGGCGCAAAAGAGGAGTGCGGAAATATCTTATGAGGTGGGCTCTCTCTCAAAATCAGATGTTTTGCGGGTTGATGTGCAGCTTGCCTCCACCCAGCTTCAACTCTTAAATGCCAAGATTGCAGTGCGGCTTGCCAGACAGCAGCTGGAATACCTGATAGGGCGGGAAATAGGAGACGATGAAAAGGTGGAAAGGATCGCCATAAAAAATAGATACCCCGTCCCCAAACTTGACGATCTCTATGATATGTTGGAGAGCAACCGCAGTGAGCTTGATGCGGCTAAACTCAACTATGAGGGAGCCTCCCTTGCCAAAAACGCCGCTAAAGGCAGCTTTTATCCTAAACTCTCTGCCGGCTACTCTATCGGCTTATTCGGCGATGACATCAACCCTGCGGGCGGGCGCGATTCCAGTTATGACTCATCTAGGGTGCTTAGTGTAAGCGCTTCATGGAATCTCTTCAAAGGGCTCTATGACCACAATACATATCTAGCCAATACAAAGAGGGAGCAGGCGGCGGCGCTGGTTTTAAGCGACCTCAGAAAATCTCTGCGTTTGGCGGTATATAACGCCTATGAGAGCTATTTTTCCGCAATGGAAAGGCTGAAGGTGGCAAGGGTGGGGGTAACGCAAGCTCAAGAGAGTTATAGAGTTATGCAGAATATGTTTGAAAACAGCGAAGCCACCACTACAGACCTTTTAGACGCCAATATAGCCTTAGACAGCGCCCTTATCAGCAGAACTGCCGCTATATATGATGTCATCGCCGCTATTGCTCAGATCGAAAGAGCTGTTGAAATAGATATTTTGGGGTTAGATATAAAGAGCGATTGATGCCTAATGCAGTAATTGACATTGTATCGAACGGTTTTTTATCCCCTTCTGAAGAGCTCTGTTCTTTTATGGGGAGGCGAGAGGGGGAGTTAAAAACCCTTAAAGGCTGGGAAAAGGAGACTGCCTATCTAATTGAACAGGCTGCAGGGGTTGATAGAACCCCTCGTTTTGTTGATATAATAAAAAACGGTAAACCTTTTCATCTAGGGATATTCCCGCTGGATTTTATAAACCTTGAGAAAACGCATCTTGCGGTCTTTCTCTTTGACGCCGAAAAGGAGGCGGAACGCCGCAGTAAACTAGAGGAGTCTTTTCAGGCATTGACTGTTCAAGCCGAACTAGTGCATAACGCAGTAATCCTCTCCAATGACGCCCTAATTTTAACAGCAAGTGCGGAGTTATTGAACTATTGGGGGTTTAATCTTAACGATCTATTGGGGAAACCGTTTGTATATATGCTCGCTGCTTCAGATAAAAAGAGGATGCATAATAAACTATTATCCTCTGCCGCCTTTTCAGATGAGATCACCGCTTTACGCAAGGATGGAGTTCAATTTAAGGCGGTAATTACAGTTGAGCGGCGGGTTATGAAACGCAAAATCTATATTGCTGTGAAAGTAATAGGGGGAACGCCGTTTACAGAAGGGCTGAACAGTCAATACTACAATCAACACTACCCCCTCCTAAACTTTATCCCCGCTATGGCTGCGGTGGGTTCTAATGTTGAACTGGTTTATGCCAATGACGAGTTTTTGAACTTTTTCGGCTGCGAAAATCTTGGGGATTTCTTTAACCGATATGGGCAGTTAGAGCCGCTTTTCGTACCTAGAAAGGGGTATCTGCACTCAAAAGGGGGCGCTTGGCTCTCACAGGCGGAATATTACCTTAAAATAGGTTCAACAGTTAAGGTGCTTTTGTATTCAGATGTTCGCGGAGGATATCGAACTTTTTCATTCTCCTTTAAGAAGATTCTTGATTCAGAGTTGTGCGTATTCATCTTCATAGATATTACAGATATAGACAACCGCCGTTTTATCCTGCAAGATGTGAATCAGGTGTTGGAACAGGAGGTAGAAAAGCAATTCCACGAGAAACATCAAGCCGCACTCCTTCTAAAAAAACAGGAAGAGCTTTTAGTGCAGCAGTCTAAATTGGCGATGATGGGAAATATAGTCAATATAATAACACATCAATGGAAACAGCCTTTAAGCAATATGCGGATATTATCCTACAACCTTCTGGAAGATTATATAGACGGTTCAATATATAAAGATAAGCTGGATAGATATGTCAGAGAGCTAACTTCCCAGATCGAATATATGGCGGAAACTATCGATGATTTCCGCAACTTCTTTAGAACATCAAGAAAGCTCTCTATATTTGAGCCCGCTGAACCGATTAAGAGCGTGCTTAGACTATTAAGACCGCTCCTTAACGCTTCAGAGATTAAAGTCAGCTTTAATGCAAACGAGGTTGTCCCCAGCGCACTAGGGTTTAGGGGCGAACTCAAGCAGGTTTTAATGGGCGTAATTATAAACTCTATAGAGGCATTAGCGGATAAGGAAGGTGAAATAGGGGAGATTTCTATTGACATAACCAGTGATGACAGCAATATATATATTACTTTGGAAGATAATGGGGGCGGGATCGACCCTCTGATAATCACAAAGATATTTGAGCCGAACATTACCACCAAAGGCGATAAAGGCACAGGGATGGGGCTGTATATATCTCAGGTGGCTATGGCAAATATGAACGGGAATATATCTGTTCACAACAGCCCAAAGGGAGCGGTTTTCACCCTCACACTGAAACGAGCGCAACATATTGGAGAAAAGATAGATGAAAAAAAAGATTAGAGATTATATCCTAGCTTCCATCGCTGTAAAAGAGAAGATCCTTTCAGATGAAACGTTGATAGAAGCGGTGCATACAGCTGTTTCCATGATAATAGACTGTTATAAGAGGGGAAATAAACTGTTAGCTGCGGGAAACGGCGGAAGCGCCGCAGATGCCCAACACCTGGCGGCAGAGCTTGTTGCACGTTTCCTCTTTGATAGACCTGCTTTACCCGCCCTATCCTTAACTTCCAACACCTCAATCCTTACCGCTGTCGGCAACGATTACGGCTTTGAGGATCTCTTTGCTAGGCAGATTGAAGCAAACGCTGTAAAGGGGGATATATTCTTTGGAATATCCACATCAGGCAATTCCTTAAATATCTTAAAAGCCGCCGCCGCTTGCAAAGAGAAGGGGGTGGTTATGATCGGGCTTACAGGTTCAAAACCTTGTAAGATGGATGAGCTTTGCGGGCATATGATAAAAGTTCCATCAGATTTCACCCCCCATATACAAGAAGCCCATCTCATGATAATCCACCTACTATGCGCTTTAACAGAAGAACAGCTCTTTCGCCGATAATTATGGAAGGTTACTTGCCTATGCAGAATTTGCTGAAGAGGGCGTCAAGCGCCGTTTCAGATATATCTTTGCCTTCAAGAGCTTTTATGCGGTTAAGCCCTCTTGTGATATAAAAGGCGGCAACATCTAAAGTTGAAGTGGAGAGGGCGTTTTCAAACTCTCTTACCGCCTCTTGCGCCTGATCATATTGGCGGTCAGTGATTAGATCGAGAGAGCAGTCTGTTATATCGGTTTTTAACCTCTCTTTTATCATCTTTTCAAGTTTATCCATGGCGAACCCTGTTTTAGCTGAAACAGATATATCAAAGGCGCTCTCCCGCGTTTCGGCGTCGTAAAGATCCGCCTTGCTTGCCACTGCAATCATATTGTCAATAGCAGGCAGGGGGGATCTATCTTCAGGGGATGCTATCCATAGAACTATATCCGCATTCTGAACGGCGGCTTGCGCTCTGCGGATCCCCTCTTGCTCTGCAATACTCTCTGTTTGCCTCAAACCTGCGGTATCTGTGAGGATAAATTCAACCTCGTCTATGCGGACTCTACGCTCTAAAATATCTCTAGTAGTCCCCTCTTCAGAGGTGACAATAGCGGTTTCTTCGCCCGCAAAATAGTTAAAAAGGGTAGACTTGCCCGCGTTGACATTTCCAGCTATTACAACTTTGCACCCCTCAATAGCCCTTCTGCTGAAAAATACCTATCGGTATACCTTTTCAGCTCACTATTCACGCGGGCTAATCTCTCTTTATAATCAAGGTGTAAAGACGTTTCGTCAACTGTATCCTCTGCAAAGTCTATATTAGCCTCTATATCGGCTAGAATATCGATTACACCGTTATATATCTCCGCCAAAGCACTGTCTAATCTGCCCGCGAGGGCGGCGGCGGCTTTTTGCACCCCGAGCGGGTTCAATGCGCTCGCTAGGCGTTCAACCGCCTCTGCTTGAGAGAGCGTTATCTTGCCGTTTAAGAGGGCTCGTTTTGTAAACTCGCCTCGTTCAGCATAACGCACCCCCACCGAGATGAAATCTTGCATCGCGCTCTGAACTATAAGGGGGTTGCCGTGAAATGAGATTTCTAAACTATCCTC
>JAISNW010000084.1 GCA_031276055.1 Deferribacteraceae bacterium
GGAAAACCAAAGTTAGCGGTAAAGAGGTTGATTGCCGGCTTAGACGGCGCGTATATATGCGATTCTTGTGTAGAACTCTGCTATGAAGTTTGCAAAGCCCCGATGGATATTATCGGGGATTCAAATATGAAACTCTTGACCCCTAAAGAGATTCACAAAAAGCTCGATGACTATGTTATAGGGCAAACACAGGCGAAAAAGCTCCTTTCGGTGGCGGTGCATAACCACTACAAGCGGATATATATGTCAGGCAATAGCGAGGTAGAGCTTGAAAAGAGCAATATTCTCCTGTTTGGCCACACAGGAACGGGGAAAACGCTCCTTGCAAGAACTTTAGCGCGAATCCTTAAAGTGCCCTTTGCCATATCTGACGCCACCACCCTTACACAGGCGGGTTATGTAGGCGAAGATGTGGAAAATGTTGTGCTTAAACTATTGCAGAATGCAAAGTTTGATGTTCAGAGCGCCCAGCGGGGGATAATCTTTATTGACGAGATAGATAAGATCGCCCGCAAGAGCGACAGCCCGTCTATCACTAGAGATGTTAGCGGAGAAGGGGTTCAGCAGTCGCTGTTGAAGATAATCGAGGGCACTGTAGCCAATATTCCGCCGCAAGGCGGGCGCAAGCACCCCCACCAAGAGTATATTCAGGTGGATACAACCAATATCCTCTTTATTTGCGGCGGTGCATTTGCGGGGCTTGACAATATTATCAGCAAGCGCATCGGGAAAAAATCGCTCGGCTTTTCGCAAACAAATGAAAATAGCGGCAAGAACGAGATGAATAAATATGAGCTTCTTAGGCAGGTGGAGCCGGACGATCTTATTAAATTTGGGCTGATTCCGGAGTTTGTGGGCAGACTCCCTGTCTGCACCCCTTTAGAAGAGCTGGATGAAGGCGCTCTAGTGGATATTCTTGTGCGTCCTAAAAACTCTATTATAAAGCAGTATGAACAGCTGATGAAGTTTGACGGCGTTAAACTGACTTTTACCCCGCAGGCGTTGAGCGCTATTGCTAAACAGGCTCTTAAACGCAAAACCGGCGCCCGCGGTTTAAGAACAATTATAGAAGACGCCATGAGCGAAGTTATGTATATCATCCCTTCCCGGAAAGATGTGAAGGAGTGCATTATCAACGATGCCGTGATAGACAGCAGGGCAGAGCCTATCCTTATATTTAACGATACCATGAGGCCTACTGCATAATGGAACAATATCCGCACATCATATTAAGGGATGTTATAGTTTTCCCTCTTGTAAGCCGCTCAATAGTAGCTGGGCGTTCAGTTACTTTTAAGGCGTTTGAGGTGGCTAACAGCACCGATAAGCAGGTGTTCATCTCTCTATACGATGAAAACGCCCCCGATAAAGCTCATAAACGAGGGGTAGTGGCAAAACTCCGACAGGTAAATAAACTGCCTGACAATACGGTTAAAGCGCACCTTTTAGGCGCTTATATCGCCGTTCTGCACGATATAGTTGAACAGAACGGCTGTCTATACGCCAATGTAGAGCCGCATATCGATCCGCCGTTTACAAAGGAAGATTTTCAAAAGTTCCGCCAGATCGTGGGGAAATATCTAAAAGATTACGAGACGTCTACTAGAAAGCTCACTCAAGAGTTCTATAACTCTGTAATGAAAACAGCCGATCCGCAGCTGCTCCTCTTCACAATAGCGGATAATCTCTCTGTCCATATCGATGATCTTCAGCGCATCCTCGACGCCGACTCTATTCAAGAACGTTTTAATGTGGTTATGGAGCTTATGCAGACAGAGCTTGAAATCATAAAGCTCGATGACAAGATTCGTCAAAATGTTAAGAAGCAGATGCAGAAGACCAATCGCGACTACCACCTTAACGAACAGCTGAAAGCTATCCATAAAGAGCTTGAAAAAGGGGATGATTTTAAGGCTGATCTTGACGAGATTGAACAGAAGATAAAAACCGTAGATTTCCCTGAGAGCGTCAAAGAGAAAGCAGAGCGCGAACTGCGGAAGATGAAGATTATGCCCCCGATGAGTGCAGAAGCAACGGTGGTTCGCAACTATCTTGACTGGCTCGTTACGCTTCCGTGGGGTGTTTCCACTGAAGACAACCTAGATGTAAACAATGCGGAGAATGTCTTAAACCGCGACCACTACGGCTTAGAAAAACCGAAAGAGCGGATATTAGAATACTTAGCGGTGAGAAAGCTCTCCAAAAACCTTAAAGGGCCTATAATCTGCTTTGTAGGGCCTCCTGGGGTGGGTAAAACATCCCTTGCCAAATCTATAGCTGAATCTATGGGGCGTAAATTTGTTAGAATCAGTATGGGCGGGGTGCGCGACGAAGCAGAGATACGCGGACACCGTAAAACATATATCGGTTCTATGCCCGGAAAGATTATCCAGTCCATTAAAAAGTCCGGCAGCACAAATCCTGTCTTTTTGCTGGATGAGATAGATAAACTCGGTTCTGATTATCGGGGCGATCCTGCGGCGGCTCTCTTAGAAGCTCTCGATCCTGAACAGAACGTTCACTTTGTGGATCATTATGTGGAAGTTGAATTTGACCTTTCGAAAGTGTTTTTCATCACCACCGCAAACACTACCGATAATGTTCCCTCCGCCCTCCTTGATAGGATGGAGGTTATCCGCATATCCGGCTACACAGAGCAGGAGAAATTCCATATAGCCGACAACTATCTTATCCCTAAACAGTTAAAGGAGCACTCTCTTTCGCGCGAGCAGGTGGAGATTGAAGAGGGTGCAATTTATGAGCTCATCCGTTATTACACAAAAGAGGCGGGGGTTAGAAATTTGGAGAGGGAGATAGCCTCCCTCATACGCAAAGCCGCCCGAAAACTTACAAAAGATGAGACTCTGAAAAAAGTGGCAATACCAGCTGCTGATATAGAAGGTTTTTTAGGCAAGCATCAATACCGTATGCAAGGGGTTTATGACGATAACGAGATCGGGGTTGCCACCGGCCTAGCGTGGACTCCTTACGGCGGCGATCTTTTGCAGATTGAGGTGGCGCTCTCTGAAGGAAACGGAAAGTTGATGGTTACAGGGCACTTAGGCGATGTTATGCAGGAATCGGCAAAGACCGCATTTTCTGTAGTGAAGAGCAGGGCATCGCGTTTTAAGGTGCCTGCCTATAGATTTAAGGATTTTGATATGCACCTCCATGTGCCTGAAGGGGCGGTGCCGAAAGACGGACCATCCGCCGGCATTACAATGGCGGTCGCTATTATGTCTGCGGTAGCGGAAGCTCCTTCTAACTGCCGAGTCGCTATGACAGGGGAGATTACGCTGCGCGGGAGGGTTTTGCCTGTCGGCGGAATAAAAGAGAAGATGTTAGCGGCGCATAGAGCGGGGATTAAAGAGATAATTTTACCCGCAGAAAACGAAAAAGACTTGACGGATATTCCTGAAGATGTTAGAAGTAACATCTCATTTCACTTTGTATCCACAATAGATGAAGTGTATAACCTAAATATAATTAATGGGGTGTCAATTGGCAGTTAATGCGATTGTCCGTGTTGACGGAGATAATGTTGATCAGGCTCTCAAATTCTTAAAGAAAAAGATTGAGAGAGAAGGGCTTATACGTGAGATAAAAAGGCATGCCTATTATGAAAAGCCCACAGAGGTTCGCCGCAAAAAGCTATTGAAAGCTAAACGTAAACAGCAGAAGATGCAGCGCAAATCAGCAGACTACCCTAGAAGAAATAAATAACTTTATTTTCCCTCACCTCTTTAATCCACAGCGTTGCGTATTAGAGGCATTTAAGAAAGATAAGAGGGGTAAACGGCGGAGCAGTTGAAAAGCCAAAAGATGTATCACCGTTTTCATGTTCGGGTTAAGTGGGTCTCTAGTTTCTCATCATCAATAAAGACGTCAACAGAAACGCCGTCTATTGTCTTCTCCGCAGCCTAGAGCGGTTAAAGATACGCGCTCTCTAAAGATACGCCCGATTAATACTTATTGATAAATTCAGCAAATCATATATATTTAGCATAGCATTATTTGCAGGAAGGAGGTTTTATGAGCGATAAACATTCCAGCGGTTCTACGGGCGGTTCAATGGAACAGGTTAGGGATCTGCTTTTCGGTGCGCAGTTGAAAGAGATGGAAACAGCCAATAAGAAACTTGAGGAGAATCTTAGACGTGAGATAGAGAGTCTGAAGGCGTCTCTAAAAGGCGGGCTCACCTCTCTTGAAAGCTATGTGCATAGCGAAACATCCTCTCTTTTAGAAAAGATAAACTCAGAAAACGCCGCAGTCGCCAACTCTATAAAGAGTGAGCAGAATAAGAGGGAGAGCGAATTTGACATTGAGAGAAAAGCTGTTGCAGAAAACACGGAGAAGCTCTCCAACGAGATTAAAAACCTCCAATCTGCCATAGAGCATAAGATAACCGCCTTAACAGGCAGATTTGAAAATGTAGAGAAAGACCTTAGAAGGCTTATAATGAGCGTCAATTCAGAGCTCACAGAGTTGACAGAAGCCAAATACAACACCCTTGTTGCTACATTGAACGAAGTTGCAGCGCAGATTAGGCATGAGGATGTATCGCGCGCTTTCATATCCAATATATTTTTGGAGATGGCGATGAAACTTTCGGACGAGGCGTTCAAAAAGGTTGAGCAGCACATAGACGAGAAAGGCAGCAAGAATGAGCAAACCCTCTGAAGATTCTGTTAAGAACACCCAAGAAGGCATAGATGCTGAAGTTGCAAAGCTGAAGGAGCTTTTATTCAAAGGTGAGATTGACAGGATTGAAGAGCTTGAAAAGAAAGTTGCAAAAGGTTTGCGTTCAACAAAAGCTGTCAGCGATGTTATCGCTGAAGCGGTGGTTATGCGTTCAGGCAAAGACAATATGCTTTCCGCCGCCCTTTCGCCTATTGTAGAAAACTCTGTTCAAGACGCCTTAAAAAAGAAACCGCAGGATTTTATCTCCGCTATCTTTCCTATCATGGGCTCGTTGATACGCCGCTCTATCGCTGAAACGTTAAACTCTATGTTGGGCAGTTTCAGCAAGAGCTTAGAATATTCTTTCACCCCTAAGGGGATTAAGTGGCGTATAGAAGCGTTGCGCTCAGGCAAATCGTTCAGCGAGATAGTAATGCTGCATACGGTCATCTACCGCGTGGAACAGATATACCTTATTCACTCTGAAACGGGGTTAGTGCTGTCTAATCTGGTTAATAAAGGTGTTCACGATAGAGATGCTGATATGATATCAGGGATGCTCACCGCCATACAAGATTTTG
>JAISNW010000101.1 GCA_031276055.1 Deferribacteraceae bacterium
ATCGTTGTGGCAGTGGACGCTTACCGCTGCTCTATCAATATTGGGAACATTTTTAATTACATAGGAGACTCGGTCATAAAATTCGTCCGGCGTGGTATAACCCACAGTATCAGGGATATTAACAGTTGTAGCCCCCGCGTCTATCACCGCCTTAAAAACATTGCAGAGATAATCAGGATCGCTTCTTATAGCATCCTCTGCACTAAATTCTATATCATCTGTGAGGCTTTTTGCATAAGATATTGCATCAACGGCTATATCTAAAACCTCATCTCTGCTCTTTTTAAGTTTATGAACTAGGTGTATGTCTGATGTGGCAATCACTATATGCAGTCGGGGTTTAACTGCAAGTTTTAACGCTTCCCACGCGCGTTCTATATCTTTGCGGTTCGCGCGGGAGAGCCCTGTAATTGACGCCTTAGTTAAAACAGAAGCTATCTTCTGCACCGCCTCAAAATCACCTGGGGACGAGATAGGAAAACCCGCTTCTATTATATCCACCCCAAGCCTTTCTAGTTGGAGAGCTAGGGCGATCTTTTCTTCTGTCTTCATTGCAAAGCCAGGCGCCTGCTCTCCGTCTCTAAGGGTGGTATCAAAAAATCTTATCTGACGCATCATCTACCCTCATAGTATACTTTAAAACCTTAATAGGTTATACCAATTAAGAGAAAAATCATAGAAATTTTTTCCTAACATAATAGCGATTGTAAAATGTAAAAAACAAATTTGATCTTACTTTATTTTGGTCATGTAGATAAGAGTATTAATGCCATTGCCCCTTGCTCCTGTTGTTTTGGGGTGTAGCTAGACAACAAAGAGTCTGCTTGACAATAGGTCTCTTTTAGGGATAAATGGATCGCTATTTAAGGAATATTATGAATCTTAAACGTTTATTAACAGCCCTTTCAGATATAGATTATGGGCGATATCTTATCACATCCCTCTCGGATATTGCTTGGCTTACGGGCTTTACAGGTTCGGCGGCGCTTGTTTTATTGGGCGGCCAAAAACCTCTCTTTATCAGTGACGGGCGCTACGCTCTCTTACTTCAAACCCTTCTTGGCAGTGAGTGGGAGATAGAGATTGTAAAGAGCTATTCTGATTATCTAACCGCTATAGCCCAAAACTTTAAGAAGATAACCATACAAAAGCAGTGCACATATCAGAACTATACCATTTTAGCCGCGTCCGGCGCAGAAATATGTACGGAATGCGAAATCTTATCAGCATTAAGGGCGGTAAAAACTGACCATGAGATAGAGGCTATAAAGAGAGAATACAGTATTGCAGCCGAAGCCTTCAATATAGCGCTAAAAAACTTTCAAAGCGGCAAGAGCGAACTATATTGGGCGGCAGAGTTAGAATATGAGATGAAAGCGCTAGGAAGGGCGCCGTCTTTTTCTACCATAATAGCCTCCGGCCCACGAGGAGCGCTCCCGCATGGCGAGCCCTCTGAAAAGATTATTTCAGATAATGACGCTATAGTAGTTGATTTTGGAACAAAAAAGCTATACACAAGTGACTATACGCGTCTTCTATCTAATTCAAGCAATGTTGAAGCCAGCGATATTGCAAAGATAGTTGAAGAGAGCGTCCACGCCGCTAAAGAGCGGGTAAAGCCTGGAGCGTCCGCAAAAGAGGTGGATTTTGCCGCTAGGAACGTAATAGAACGGTATGGCTATGGGGAGTTTTTTAACCATGCAACAGGGCATGGAGTAGGGGTTGATGTTCATGAACAGCCGACTATCCGCGCTGACAGCGCCGATACCCTCCTTGAAAATATGGTTTTCACCATTGAACCTGGGATATACCTACCCCAAAAGTTGGGGGTGCGTTTAGAAGATACTGTCCGCGTCAGCGCGGATGGATATGAAGATTTAAGTAGACTAGATAGATACATATATCCTTTTAATTGAAAATTTTAGGAGCATTTATGGCGATGATAACCCCTAACCAGTTTAAGAAGGGTGTTAAGATTGAGATTGACGGCGAGCCCTACAGCGTTGTTGACTACATTCATATTAAGGTAGGCAGAGGCGGCGCCAACGTCCGCACTAGGGTTAAAAATCTAATCTCTGGGCGGGTGATTGAACGCACCTACATTTCAGATGAAAAGATTAAACAACCTGATTTTGAACAAAAGCAGATGCAATATCTTTACAGAGACGAGGATAACTGCTACTTTATGGATAGCGTTACTTTTGAGCCGTTTGACGTCTCTGTGGATGTGGTGGGAGACGCCAAAGACTTTATGGCGGAGAATACTGTTGCGACAATCCACTTTTTTAACAAAGCCCCTATAGGAATTACCCTCCCGAACTTTGTTGAATTAGCAGTGGCTGAAACTGACCCTGGCTTAAAAGGAGATACTGTCACAGGGGCAACAAAGCCCGCCTCCCTCTGCACCGGCGGGGTTGTGAGCGTTCCTCTCTTTATTAACATAGGCGATGTAATTAAGGTTGACACAAGAGACGGAGCATATATTGAACGTGTTAAACGCGCAGATTAATGAATTAGGAGCTTAAATTGGAACTAAAAGATGTTAAAGAGTTGATCCGTTTTTTTGACCGTTCGGGCCTAGCAGAGCTAGAGGTTGAAAACGGCGATGAGCGGATATATCTATCCAAAGTGGCAAAGTTTACCCAAGAGCCCGCCTCAACCTCCTCATTCCGCCTTGAAGCGCAACCATCTATAAACACAGAGAAAGAAGGCGTTAAATCTAGCTTAAAAGAAGGCAACTATATTGAATCTCCCATGATTGGCACATTTTACGCCGCTGCCAGCCAAGGAGCCGCTCCTTTCATTAAAGCGGGGGATATAGCAGAAAAAGGGCAGACCCTCTGTATAATAGAGGCTATGAAGATAATGAATACCATCGAGGCGGAATACCGCTGCCGCATAAAAGATATCTTAGTTGCAAATGGAGAACCTGTGGAGTATGGGCAGCCGATCTTTGTGGTAGAAGCGGTATAATGTTCAAAAAGGTTCTTATAGCAAACCGCGGCGAGATAGCCCTTAGAATAATAAGAGCCTGTCGTGAATTAGGAATAAAGAGCGTTGCGGTATACTCTGATGTAGATAAAGAATCTCTGCATGTTGCATTTGCTGATGAGGCTGTCTGCATCGG
>JAISNW010000126.1 GCA_031276055.1 Deferribacteraceae bacterium
GCAGCAAAAATTATGGCTGATATTATAAACTCCCTTTAGGATAGGTTTAATGAATACCTAGCCTCAGGCGATATTCAGGAGGATTGGCCCAACTACTCTGCTTTCTTCGGAAAGAATATCTCTTTTCACCATAATGGAAAGCTAATCAGCGGCATAGAGCGTGGGATCACCCGTGAAGGCTATATCATAGTGGAGAGCAATGGTATTGACGAGGTGTATAATGATTTTAGCATTTGATATAGGCAACAGTAATATTAACCTCTGTTTTATGAAAGAGCGCACCGTAATCCAGCAGTTCAGGCTCAACACCGATCTTCAGAAAACCCCTGATGAATACGCTGTTTCAATATTCTCGCTTATTAAGTTAAAAAACTTAGATATAGGCGGGATAGATGCGGTGCTCATCTCCAGTGTTGTGCCCCCTCTAACTGCGGTTATAGATTCCCTTGCTCAAGAGCATTTCGGGATAACCCCAATAATAGCCACAGTAGAGCATAACCACGGATTAAAGTTGAAAGTTGACAACCCCTATGAAGTTGGAATAGATAGGTTAATGGCGTCTTTAGCTGCATATAGCCAGTTTAAGCAGGAGTGCATAATAGTAAACTTCGGCACAGCTACAGTATTTGATCTTGTTTCAAAAGACGGTGGTTTTTTAGGAGGGGTGATCTTTCCAGGAATACGTCTATCTGCTCTAGCGCTGCACTCAGGCACAGCGCAGCTGCCGCAAGTTGAGTTGACGAGGCCGCAGCTTGCTGTAGGAACAAACACTATAACGTGCATCCAGTCGGGGCTCTTTTACGGCTTCCTTGAACTCACTGATGGGTTGATAGACAGGTTGAAGAAGGAGAGTTTTCCTAACGGCGCACCTATCTTGATAAGCACAGGCGGGCTTGGCAGGCAGTTATCCGCAGCCAGCAGGCATCAGCTGGCATATCAACCGAACCTTATACCGCTAGGGCTTTATATCTTGTATGAAAGGGTTGTAAAAAAGATTTTTTAGTGCTACAACTTCATTAGGAATACTTATGGGAAAATTAGGGGATTATTTGCGGGAAGTGCGGGAGTCAAAGAAACTCACCCTTCAAGATGCGTCTAAGGCAACAGCTGTGCGCAAGCACTTCTTAGAACTTTTGGAGCAGAGCAGGTATGAAGAACTCCCCTCTTATGTTCATGTACACGGCTTTTTATCCCAATATTCCAAATTTCTTGGGCTGGATTTTCAGAATTCTATAAAACCGCTCCTAGATGAAGAGTGCCAGAAGGATGGTTTTGGGCAGCCTAAAGATGAGCTTAATGCTGAGTTGAGCAAACCGCCCTCCTCCCTCTCGGTCGCGCAGATTATCAGCACAGTTGTGGTTATTTTAATCATCGCTTTAGTAGGGTATGTAATATACACAAACGGGCTCTCTTCAAAACGTATAGCAACAAGAACCGCCCCCGCCTCTCCTGAACGGACAACCCCAACAGAGCCGCCTGCTGTTGTGGCGGTAACCCCTATCCATGAGGAATCTGAAGTTCTCCCTATAGACAACAGAACCGCTGTCAATACTATAGCCGCTGTGGAGAACGCCCCTTCAACAGATAATCGGGCAGCCGCTGACACCGCTGCAGCAGATGCGCCATCCACCGTAAAGGTTAATACTGTGCTCCTTAAATTCTCGGATGATTGCTGGTTTCACTTTGTAGCAGATAATGACAACGCCACCGCCATTGATCTCATAGCCCCTGCGGGCTCTTCAAGGGCAGTGCAGTTTAATGACTATTTCCTCTTAGATATAGGCAATGCGGGCGGGATCACATTACAGCATAACAGTAAAGAGTATACAGGTTTTGGAGCGGCATGGCAGCCGTTAAAAAATGTCTACTTTAGAGTAGATGAAAATGGAGTTCTGCAACAGAGCCGCTCTCTTCCGCGATAAATCAATACATCTCCCGCCGCCCTTCTATCGCCCTAAGCACAGTGAGTTCATCGGCGTATTCAATATGCGTGCCCAGCGCAAGACCAGAGGCGAGCTTTGTAACTGCCGCAGAGTAGTCTTTCAAGAGCTTGAATAGGTAAACCGCCGTTGTTTCGCCATCCAGATCGGGGTTGGTGGCGATAATCACCTCAGAGACGCCGCCTGCTTTCACCTTCTCCGTCAACTCTCTTATACGAAGTTTATCAGGACCTATGCCTTCAAGCGGGGAAATCTTGCCGCCTAAAACGTGGTAAACCCCATTGTAGCAACCGGTCTGTTCAATGGCGAATAGGTCCTTCGCCTCCTCCACCACTAAAAGAGTCCGCCTATCACGTTTGGGATCGCTGCATATAGGGCAGATTTCATCCTCCGAAAGCCCGCCGCACTCTGAACAGATAATTATATTCTCTCTAAAAAGGGTTATCTTATCCGCTAAACGTAAAACATCTTCTTTTTTTATCTTCAATAGGTGCATTGAGAGCCTTGCAGCGCTCTTGCGCCCTATACCAGGAAGACGTGAAAACTCTGTTATACACTCCTCTAAAAGCCTAATTTTGTGCAAACTAGAACATGCCGGGGATATTAAGCCCCAACCCTCCTGTCAACTTCTGCATCTTTGACTGCATTAGGGCTTGAGTTCTGCGGACAGCTTCATTTACAGCAGCCGCAATAAGGTCTTGCAGCACATCTTTATCGCTCAACACTTCGTCTTCAATCTCAATGCGCTGAAGCTCCTGTTTGCCGTTCATTGCAACCTTAACCATTCCTCCGCCGGAGGAAACCTCTAAAACCTCATGGGCAGCTTCCTCTTGAAGCTGCTCCATCTGCTTTTGCACCTTCTGAGCTTGACGCATTATCTGCTGCATATTCATATCTGTTCTCCATCTTCTCTGCTAACGGAAATCTCTTTTTCTGTGAGACCGAATATATTCAGCACTCCACCTACAAGCGGCGCGGATGCAGCCTGTTTTATCAACTCATCCTTTTTTGTTAATTCTGCCTGCTTTTCAGTTGTATTTCCAACTCCGTTTAGAGTTAGCTTAACCCCTTTTATATTTTCGTCAAACTTTTTTAACGACTCCTCCAAAAATTCTTGACGGTTTGAGAGCATCTTATAGTTAAATTCATCTTTCCCTGAAAAATTAAAGGTGTAAAACCCATCGGCTATAGTTAAGCGGGAGTGGGAGAGCATGGCGGAAGCCCCTCTATCTTTAGTGGAGAGATTGTTTATAACCTTCTCAAATATTAACTCTTCCTCTGTAAGAGGTTGGGGGCTTTTCGGCGTTTCGGCGGGGATATCCTCGCTTGCAGCATTTGCAAGAGGTCGGAGCGGAATCTGGGTTGAGGGCGGCAGTTGAGCAGGCAGCGGAATTATCCGTGACAGCGCAGCAGCCTTATATATTCCAAATTCAAAGGTATAAGCGGAATAAGGCGAGTATCTAAGTTCTGCACAGAGCTTAGAGAATAGCTGAAACAGAGCGAAAAGGCGGTGTTCTGACGTAAAAACGTTTCTATAAAAAGCCTGTTCATCTTTGGTAAAGAGTATTATAAACTGGTGGGCTCCTTTTGAGAATAAAAGGAGGTTCCTCGTGTGTTCTAAAAGTTTATCGGCGGCATACTGATAAGATGCTCCGCTTGACGCTAAAGAGGCGATAATATCCCCCAAAAGCTCTTCTTTTTCGTTTATAATTGCTATAAATAGATCTGAAATAAGCGCATCATTGCCGCTTCCTAATATAGCGGCGGCAGAGTCCATAGTAACGCTGCCGCCGGCATATGCGATCAGCTGATCCGAGATGGAGAGGGCATCCCGCAAACTTCCATCTGAATTACGAATAATCAGGTTCAACGCATCAGCCTCATAAGCTATCTTTTCGCGCTCATATACATTTATTAGAGTGCGCCGCATATCTTCATAGCCTATCTTCTTAAAGTCGTAACGTTGACAGCGGGATTTAATCGTGGGTATTACTTTATGAGCCTCTGTGGTGGCAAAGATAAAGCAGACAAAAGCAGGGGGTTCTTCAAGAGTTTTAAGCAGGGCGTTGGAGGCTTGCGGTGTAAGCATATGAGATTCATCTATGATATAAACCTTCCGTTTGCTCTTCATAGGGAGGAACGCTGCATTATCGCTAAGAACGCGGGCGTTCTCAACAGAACCTCTGGAGGCGGCATCGATCTCTATTACATCTATGCTCACCCCTTCATTTATCTCTGCACAGCTTTCACAGCGGTTGCATGGGTTATAGCGTTCAAGATTCTCGCAATTAAGAGCCTTCGCTAGGATGCGCGCTGTGCTGGTTTTACCGCACCCTCTAGGGCCGGTAAATAGGTAGGCGTGATGTATCCGCCCTAAACTAACAGCATTTTTAAGGGAAGTAGCAGCGAACTCCTGCCCCGCCAGTTCATCAAAGGTCTGCGGTCGGTATTTGCGCGCTAAAGCCAAATATGACATAAATTATCCACTGTTGTTCTATAAAAAAAGAGAACCTTAAAAAATAATCGGGACAACTGGATTTGAACCAGCGACCCCACCCACCCCAAGGGTGTACGCTACCAAGCTGCGCCATGTCCCGAAATATGCTGGGGTGTTATAACAATCTAAATTAAAGTTGTCAAGGGCATTTATCTTAAAGAGCGGGCGAGCTCAAAAAAGCAAAAAATTATCTTGCCTATATATCTATTTTACCTTATAAGGTTATCTCTGTTACAGCTTAAAGTTATGCGTTTAAGGAGGAGTGGCCGAGTACGGCTGAAGGCGGCGGTCTTGAAAACCGTTGTGGCGCAAGCTACCGTGGGTTCAAATCCTACCTCCTCCGTTTTTTTGACATATCATTTTTTTGATGCGTCTGTTTGAGAATATATTTTGGAGAGATGTCCGAGTCTGGCTTAAGGGGCGCGACTGGAAATCGCGTGTGGACTAAATCCACCGGGAGTTCGAATCTCCCTCTCTCCGCTTAAAAC
>JAISNW010000144.1 GCA_031276055.1 Deferribacteraceae bacterium
GGTTCATCAGAGAGAAGTTTGTTTATTCTTGATAAAAACTCGGTCATCTCCCTATCTTGAAGGTGCTTTAGGCTGGTCAACAGCCCTGCTCTATAGTCCTCAGGGTAGCGGGCTGCATAATCTTCCGCTTGGTCCGCAAAACGGTTGCGGTTATTTATTATCAGATAAAAGAGCGCTCGATAGTAATGAACCTCTTTGTCGTAATAATTGGCGTTTTCAAGGGTGTTAGAGGATGCTGCAACATTTATAAAACCTTTTGTCCAGAGAAAGTAATACATAGAGGCTTTGTATTGCAAGATGTAACGGTAATCATTGTAGTTTAACTGTTGAAGATATTTTAACCCCTTATCTTTATCGCCTGAAAGGATGGCGTAGTTTACAAGCTCTGTGAGGATCATACTCTGTTTCATAAAACGCTCTAAGAGCTTTTCGTCAAATTGGCGTTTACGGTCTAAGACAATATACTTTGACGCCATGGTTGTGGAGCGGTCAATAAACGGTTTTTCTGCCATCTCAGCAAGGGGCGCTGTTCTAAGCTCCAGTAGATATGCAAGCTCTGTGCTGTTAAAAGCGTTATTGCTGCGTATTATATTAAGCTCATCTATATCTGATGTTAGATAGAACCTTGCCGCCGCTGCAACAGTATTCATAAAGTTGTCGGGAGTTTTCTCCTTTTCAATCTGCTGCACTAATTCATCCATCTCTGAAAGAGCTAACATGGCAAGATATTTTGCTCTTGATACCATAGGGAGAATAATTGTTAGGTTGTCAAGGGCTTCATATTCATCTGCCGTTAACTTAGCTTGATAAAAAGCCCCTTCAGCGGGGGCGGTCTTGCCTTGTCTGTCAAGGGCGCTGCCCTGCCCTATATAAGCAGGCACAAGGTAGCGGTTTAGCCTGATCGCCTCTAAAAAATCTCTCTCTGCTTGCTGATACTCGCCGGCCATTATATTTGCAAGCCCTATATTATATCGCAAGAAAGGGTTCTTATCCAGTATAACTGCGGCTTGATATAATTTTATAAGCGCTGACTGGTAGTCATGGTTTAAGAGAGCCTCCGCCCCTTCGTTGTTAAGACGCACGGCATCGCTGTATGTGAGGGACTGCTGCAGTTGAACCAGCGCTGCAGCCTGCTCAGAGTCTTTTAATAGACGGTATCCTAATACAAGAAAGGGGTATATTTCATCAGGTTCAATAAAGAGCGGATAGAGGAGTAAACCCGCCAAATCCTCGCCGCGCCCATCAAACTTAAAGTTAAAGAAAAGATCTTCCTTTACAGGGGTGAGGGAGAAGTTAAGGATAGGGACTCTAGCTGCTATAATATAGTCTTCCCGAAAAGAGTTTGTAAGTTCTATTATCCGCTCCGGTTTATGAAGATTCCAAGCCAGCACAAAGTGATACCAAAAATATTCAGGCTTTGATTCGTCTATCTTTAATGCAGTCTGTTCAGCCTCCCGCATACGTTTATCCTTAAATTGGAGGAAACTCTTATATATATAATAATCGTTTATTGCACCCTCAGGCGCTTTGGCAAGGGAGCTTTCAGCATTTTGAAACTCTCCTGTGCGTATATAATAAGCAGTGCGGGCAAGGTTGGTAAATGGAGAGTCTTGACTGTTCTCTAAGAGTTTAGCCGCTTCAATGGTCTCTCCGTCAAAGAGGCAGATGTGCCTGATAGTCTGGTAAAGCAGGCGGTCGCTCTTGCTCCTATCATATTCCGCCCTTATAAAATCGCCTGCTGGTATAATGTTGCCCATCGCTATCTGCACATCGTAATTTGCAACTATGACAGGGATATCCTGCGGATAATCGTTTAACAGACCGTTGGCTTCGTCTATCGCCATGTCAAGATTCCAATTTCTAAGATAGCTGTTTACGAGGCGGAGGCGATAATCTTTTTTCGGATTCCATAAGATGAGGCGGCGCAAGGCGGCAGTTTCATCAGGGTATTTTTTCAGGTTGGCAAAGAGGGCGGCAAGTTTGTTATAACCCTCCTCTGTGCTGTCAAACTCCATTGCAGATTTTGCGTTGAAATATGCGGTGGCAAAGTCCTTTTTATTCCACGCAATATAGGCAAGGTTGTAATTTATATTGAAGTCTCTATTAGGCAGGAGGTTTAGAATCCTCTCCGCCTCGTCAAACTCCCCCATACTTATCATAAAATTAGCATAGTTTGAAAGGATATAAGGGGAAACATCGTCTATTTCCAATGCTTTTTGGTAATAAAAGAGAGCCGAAGCAGAGCTGCCGTTTTTTAGAGAGAGGTTCGCCATATCCACATAAACTCTCGCGCTCTTCTTTTTATTTACCAGCTTAGCTACATATTCTTCCGCCTCGGCGGTCTTTTCCTGTTCTGCTAGAGTGGCGGCAAGGTTCATAACCGCTTCGTCAAAAGTTGGATCCTCCTGCACAGCAAGGCGGAAATTTGCTTCAGCTTGCCTTATATCTTTCATAAGGTAGTAGCTGACCCCCATATTATAATATGCGACAGAGCGGTTTTCCCTTAAACCCATCTCATAATAAGCTATAGCCTGATTAAAATCCCCTTTAAGAAACGCCCTGTTCCCCTCGCTTATCAGAGGTTCTCGGCTCGCAAGAGCAGAAGTGACAGATGTATCGTCCGTAAACGCGTCTGCAATGGTTGCCTTCTCTTTAGAGCAGGCAGATAGCGCTATAAGTGCAAAAAGTGTAAGTAAAAATCGCCCGCAAAGTTTCATCAACAACTCTTCATTCAACTGCAGCCTCAAAGTATCCCTTGAGTTATATATCGGCATAATAAGGGGAAATTATAAGGTAAATCATACAGAGCTGCAATTAATATCTAGCAAAAGTTCATGCGCAGTCTCCAACTTTTACTCTAAAAAATATTTCTTTTTCCCCTTGACGAAGATTATAAATGGGGGTAATGTCATATATATGCCATGATTTGTCATAATTTGTTATAAAATGGTATAAAAATATATCGTGAATTTGAGGCGGGGTTTTGGTTTTCAGCGGAAAGTTTGTTCATACCATAAACACTAATGGGAGGGTAAGCATCCCTTCTAACTTTAGGGACAACCTGAAGTCTGCCCGCGAGGGCGGCAAGATTATGCTGCGTAAGGTAAAAAACTTTGTCCAAGCCTACCCCCTTGAGCAGTGGGATCTCTTTTTTAACAGCCTCCCCTTAAAGACTGCCGATGACCGTATAGCAAGGCGGATAATAAGCGCCTCGTCCAAAGATGTGGAGATCGATAGCAACGGTAGAATTCTTCTGCCGCCGGAGTTTAGGGAGTGTTTTACCTCCGAATGTGTATTTTTGGGATTGGGCAATATCTTTGAGATATGGAACTCCGCCGAATGGCAGAGTATGAACGAAACAGCGCTAGACAGGGGAAAACTCTCACCGGAATATGACGAAATTGATCTATAAGGGGTCTTTATGCATATTCCAGCGCTTAAAAGAGAATTGCTTGAACTCCTAGAGATAAAAGGCGATGGCGTATACCTTGACTGCACAGGTGGAGCAGGCGGACATGCTGAAGGGGTTCTTTCAAAGCTGAGCACAGGGCGTTTAATTATAGTTGATAGAGACCCTGCAGCCATAAAGAATCTAAATGAAAGATTTAAGAATTGCCCCAATGTGCAGATAATAAAGGGGAATTTTAAGGAGATAACTTCAATCCTAAAAGGGATTGGAATAGATAAGGTTACAGGGCTTTATGCTGATTTTGGGGTCTCTTCCGAACAGCTTTCCACCCCAGAGAGAGGTTTTTCGTTCAAACACGGCGGCAGGATAGATATGAGGATGGATCAAGAGTGCGCTGAAAGCGCTGCAGAGGTTGTAAACAGGTATAGTGAAGCCTTGCTGGCGGAGATAATCTTTAAGTACGGCGAAGAGAAGTTTTTTAAGCGGATCGCCTCCCGCATCGTTGCCCGCCGCAATCTGCACCCTTTTGAAAACACCCTTGATCTAGCAGCTGTTGTTAAAAATGCAGTGCCTAAAAAGTTTCACAAAAAGGATCAGCACCCTGCCACCAAAACTTTTCAAGCTCTGCGAATCCATGTAAATGAAGAGCTCGATGCGGTGCAGTCTCTTCTTAGGGAGTTGGAAGGGTGCGTGCAGACAGGGGGGAGGGTCGCTTTCATCTCCTTTCACTCCTTAGAAGATAGACTTGTGAAAGAGTATTTGCAAAAGTATAAAAACCCTTGCACATGCCCACCTGACTTTCCTATATGTGTTTGCGGCAGGCAGCCTGCATTTAGAATTTTAACGAAAAAACCTATCACTCCAACCGACAAAGAGGTTAAAGCAAATCCACTTTCAAGAAGCGCTAAATTACGCGTTGCAGAACGTATTTAAGGAAAGGCGGCTATGGAAAAAAAGAGACAAGACAGCAGCAGTTGGTTAAGGGGGGCTACCCTCCTATTCTTCCTCCTATTATGCGCCGAAGTGTTCGCACTAGGAATAGTGCGCGGCAAATGTATAAGCAAGGGGTATGAACTGTCTACATTGGCAAAGAGCATTGAGGTAAAAAAGCTCGCCATTGAGAGTGCAGAGAGTGAGAGGCTTAACTATATCAGCAAAGACAAACTCTTCAACATCGCCTCACAAAAAGGGTTTGTCTTAAAGCAGGAGGGGAAAACATTTAATGTTGAGCGATAAACTTCTCCTAAAAATCTTTGGTGCGGCAAGCATCGCCTTTATAGCGGCAACTCTCGTCAGATTATTCTATCTGCAAGTGCTGCACTATGATTTTTACGATAAGTTGGTCTCCGTTCAATCTACAGCAAGAATCTCTTTTTCTAAAGACCGCGGTTTAATTTTAGACAGGAGCGGAAAAAACCTTGCAATAAATCAGAAGATGGCTTCGCTTTATCTATTTGGAAAGAATATAGAAGATGCTGATGATATTATCGCCTCTCTTAAAAAAAGCGGGATAGAGCTTGCCCCACTCACAGAAAAACGTATTAGGGATAAAACAAATTTTATCTGGATTGAGCGCAAACTCCCTATAGCAAAGGCGGAAAAGATAAAAGAGAGTGTAGGCGGCGGCTTGAACTATGTTTTAGAGGATGCCAGACTCTACCCTGAAAATAGCATGTTGGCAGGGGTTATAGGAACTACAGGCACAGACAACCAAGGTTTAAGCGGAATTGAATATTTTAAGGAGAAGATATTGCGCGCTAAACTCATCCCCGCGAATATAATAAGAGATTCCAGAGATAAGTTGATAATATTTGATGACGCCCCGCTGAGGACAGAACCTGACAGTGCAATTTTTTTAACTGTTGATACACAGCTGCAGGCTGTCATCGACATCCTTTTAGCTCAAGATATGGCGGAATATAAAGCAAAACGCGCCATTGCACTGGCAATGAATATAAAAACAGGGGAGATTTTGGCATATTCCGGCATATCAGCAGATAAGAGTGAGGCGGATAAAAATTTGATGTCAACATTCCTCTTTGAGCCGGGCTCAATATTTAAGGGGATAACTTTCGGCTACCTCATAGAGAAAGGGTTGTATCGCGCAGGAGAGAAGGTAAACACCTCCGCAGCGGTTGATCTATATGGGCATAAGATAAAAGATGTGTATATTTACAACAGCCTCACACAGCAAGATATATTTGCAAAATCAAGCAATATAGGAACGGTTCAACTTACCCGTAATGTGGGCAGTGAAGCGTTTTATAAATTTATGGTTCACTGTGGTTTTGGAGTGAAAACAGGGATCGATGGGGTTTCAGAGGAGGGAGGAATCCTCCGAGAGCCAAAGAATTGGTCGGGGCTCTCTCTTGCTTCCCTCTCCATTGGACAGGAGATAATGGTGACCCCTCTTCAGATAGTGCGTTATTATGCGGCGATAGGCAACAACGGAATAGCGGTGAAACCGCGCATAATAGGCAAATATATAGAAAATGGCAGTGAATATCCCTCTAAAACCGAGTCCGTTCAGATAATGAGCCCGCAAACCGCTAAAACTCTCTTAAACCTCCTTGCAACTGTGGTGGATAAGGGAACAGGGAAACGTGCTAAGAGCGCTATTGTGAATATCGGCGGAAAGACAGGAACAGGGCAGGTTGCAGACCCAGCTACAAAAAGCTATTCAAAAACTGATTATATAGCAAGTTTTGCGGGGGTTTTCCCCGCAAATGATCCTAAGGTTGCTATGATAGTGCTCTTTGACAGCCCTCGTTCTTCTATTTACGGCGGAGAGACGGGCGCTGTTTCCTTCCGAAAGATAGCAGAGCAGATCGCTTTCTTCTACAATCTCGGAAGCGAGAAAACGAGGGTTTACTATGCACATCGATAAACTCTTAGATGGGGTTGATTTTCTTGGAAACACAGAGCTTGACTTTGATAGGATAAGCTCTGATTCAAGGAGGCTGGAAGGGAAAAATATCTTATTTTTCGCCTACAACGGTTCTAATTTTGACAGCCACCCTCTAGCAGTGGAGCTTTATAAAAGCGGAAAGATAAGATATATCGTTTCAGAAAGGGTGTTGGAAAACACCCCAAGCATCTTAGTGGAAAACGGACGGCAGGCATTTTGCACAGCATCGGCGAATTTTTTCGGCAATCCCCAGAAAGAGCTTACTTTAATGGGTGTAACAGGCACTAATGGGAAAACCACAGTTACCTACCTTTTGGAAAAGATATTTGAAAAAAACGGGGTGGCGAGGATAGGCACTAACGGCGTAAATATTATGGGCAGCAAGCTATGTATAGACAACACAACCCCTTCTCCATACGATTTTTTTAAGCTATTAAGGCAGGCGGCGGATAGAGGGATAAAGGCGGCGGCGGCTGAAGTTTCCAGCCACGCTTTAGAGCAGGGGCGGCTTGCAGGAGTAAACTTTAACGCGGCGGTTTTTACTAACCTTACAGGAGATCACCTAGATTACCACAAGGATATGCAGAGCTATTACAACGCCAAAAAGCTCTTATTCACAGATTTATACTCGCAAAAGAGGATAATCAACCGCGACTGCCCCCATGGTGAGAGGCTTTTTAAGGAGATAGGCGGAGAGAAATATTCATATGGAAGTTCTAAAGAGTGCGATCTTTTTGTGAAAAAGGTGAATTTTACCTTTGATGGAACTGCTGCCGTTTTATCGTATAGAGGGGAAAGTTTTAATATTAAAACATCGCTCTTAGGGGCGCATAACCTTGAAAATATAATGGCGGCTCTCACCACCTCTTTTGCACTAGGCGTTCCTATAAAGCAGGCGGTGCGCAGCGCGGAATCTCTAACCGCCGTTAGAGGAAGGTTGGAGCGCTACAACAATAATGGGATAACGGCGTTTGTTGACTACGCCCACACTGATGATGCTCTAAGGAGGATAACGTTTGCCCTAAAAAACCTAAGTGCAGGGAGGTTGATCACAGTTTTCGGTGCAGGCGGCGATAGAGATAAGAGCAAACGTCCGCGTATGGGAAGGGCAGCCGAAGAAAACTCTGACGTCTCTGTGGTTACTAGCGACAACCCGCGCACTGAACCACCCGAGCTTATCATAGACGATATATTGGGCGGTATGCAGAAAACTAAACAGGTATTCGTTAAAGAAGATAGAGAAGAGGCGATACGATTTGCCGTCTCCATAGCAAAAAAAGGGGACTGCATCTTGGTAGCGGGCAAAGGGCATGAGGATTACCAGATTATAGGAACAACAAAGAGACGTTTCAGCGACAGCGAGGTGGTAAAAAAGTATCTATTTAATGGTGTTTCAAATGGAAGTTAGAGAACTTGTCAACCTTATACCGTATAAAAAGGCTGATATTAGAGCGAATGCTGACATTATAGGCGCCGCTCTTGACAGCCGCGAAGTTAAGGGAGGCAATCTATTCTTTGCCGCTAAAGGTAAAAATACCGACGGCAACGTATATGCAGCCTCCGCCCTAGAAAACGGCGCTGCTGCTGTAATTATGGACTCCCCTGCTCTATATGAAAAGGTAGAAGGCAGCAAGTTGTTGGTGGAAAACTCCCTTATCAGCTTACAAAGATTAGCTCACTTCCGCATCTCCAATTATAGAGGGAGAAAGGTTGCCGTAACAGGCAGTTTTGGCAAAACAGGGGTTAAGGATATGCTCTATTCCGTCTTAAAAGAGAGATATAACGCCTATGCAACCTTTGGCAACCATAACAACAGGTTAGGGCTTGATCTAACAATCGCGGGCATCCCAACCGAGACAGAGGCGGCGGTTTTCGAGATTGGAAGCAACGCACCAGGGGAGATACTAGAGCTTTCAAAATTTATAAACCCAGATGCTGCTATAGTGACAGGGGCGGGTTTCGCCCATATAGGCCGTTTCGGTTCTTTAGAGGCGGCGGCGAAGGAAAAGCTCTCAATAATAGATGCAATGAGGGAAGGTGCAACCCTTATAGTTAATGAAGATCTAAGAAGTTATATAGAAAAGTTTTATCCGCAGCCGCATATTAAGGTTATATATTTCGGCAAAAGAGATTCTTCAGATATCTATTTAGTGCACTTTGAGGCAAACGGATTAAAGGCGCAAGCTAAGTATTCAGTGTTCGGCGCCCCGTTT
>JAISNW010000252.1 GCA_031276055.1 Deferribacteraceae bacterium
AATTCTCCTCCAACTTTTAGAGAGGAGGCTTGATAATGTGGTTTACCGTGCGGGTTTTGCCTCTAGCAGAAGGCAGGCGCGGCAGGTGGTGCGGCATAATCATATCTTAGTAAACGGCAAGAAGGTAAATATCCCTTCCTATGTTGTAAAACCTGGGGAGAGAGTTTCTGTTAAAGAACCTAGCCGCAAGATTGCAGGCATTGAACGTTCTTTTGAAACATCTGAAGGGCGCGGGGTTCCGGATTGGCTGGCAATAAATAAACAGGCTTTTAGCGCTGAAATATTGAGAGCGCCTGAAAGGTCTGATATTAACTACGAGATTCAAGAGTCGCTTATTGTGGAACTTTACTCCAAATAACCACCAAGAATATCGTTTCGCGGCAAGTTAATCAACGGAGATTTTTATGAATGCTGTTTTAAGCTATAAAAGCCTTAGAAAACCTCATGGGCTCTCGCCGATTGGTGAAGTTACTGAGAGGCATGGTCGTTTTTCTGCTGAGCCTTTTCAGAAAGGGTTTGGGGTAACCATAGGGAATGCTCTGCGGAGGGTGCTCATCTCCTCGATAGAGGGAAGCGCTGTCACCGGAGTTAAGATAAATGATGTAGAGAATGAGTTTACCAATATCACAGGGGTTAAAGAAGACTTAGTAGATGTGGTGATGAATATAAAAGAGCTTGCTGTCCATTCAGAGGCAAGCGATCAGAGACGCGTTTTTATTGAAAAGAAAGGGGCGTCTTGCGTCACAGCGGCGGATATTCGCGGGGACCCTAATGTTCAGCCGTTAAATCCTGATCAGCATATATTAACCATTACAGACCCTGATACTGAAATATATATGGAACTGTTTGTAGAGCGAGGTTTTGGCTACCAGCCCAGCGAGGATATGGACGATAAATTTGACGATCTGCAGGTAATCGCCGTTGATGCTGTATTTACACCGATAAAAAAGGTGAACTACTGGATAGAAAATGTAAGGATAGGCGATGCAGATTACGACCGCTTAATATTAGATGTTCTAACCGATGGTTCTGTTAGACCTGATGATGCTATTGCCTATGCCGCAAAGATTATTAAAGATTTTTTTACACTCTATACCAGCTTTATAGACGAACCTGCGGAGCTGCCCCCTGTTGAGCCTCCTAAAGATGATGGAGAGATAATTGCACTTTTGGATAAGAGCATAGAGGAGTTGGAACTGTCTGTTAGGGCTACTAACTGCCTTAAAAACACCAATATCAAAACTCTAAGGGAGCTTTGCAGCAAAACCGATGCCGAGATGTTAAAGACCAAAAATTTTGGGCGCAAATCTTTAGAAGAGATCAAAAAGGTGTTGGCGGAGTTAGGGCTGAGATTGGGCTTTGAAACGGCTGAACCGCAAAAAGAGATGGATTCTTAATTTGGAGATGCTATCGTGCCGATTATAATGAATTTTAAGAACCTCAAAAAACCGAGGAGTCTTGACAGTATAGGCGAGGTTACAAACCGTTATGGGAAATTTGTTGCAGAGCCTTATCAGAAAGGGTTTGGAATAACGGTAGGCAACGCATTAAAAAGGGTGCTCCTCTCCTCTATAGAAGGCAGCGCCGTAACCGCAGTGAAGCTAGAAGGCGTGAAAGGGAGCGCTATTGCGGGGGTTAAGGAAGATCTCACAGATGTGAAATTAAATCTAAAGCAGTTAGAGGTATCTCTTTCGACTGAAGAGCCTAAGATCGCCTATATTAGAAAAGAAGGTCCCGGCGTTGTAACTGCCGCCGATATTGACGGAGGGCAGTTTATAACAGTTCTTAACCCCAGCCAGCATCTATTTACCCTCAAATCAGGCGCAAAGCTCAATATGGAGTTGTATGTAGAACGCGGTTTTGGCTATCTGACGGCGGAGGAGTTGAAGGCAAAATATACAGACAGTTCACTTATATTGCTGGATGCATCTTTCACCCCTATAAAGAAAGCCAATTACACTGTAGATAATGCACGGGTAGGGCAGAGCACAGACTTTGACCGTTTAACTTTAGAAGTTGTCACCGACGGTTCTGTTAGACCTGATGACGCCATAGCCTATAGTTCTAAGATTATCAGGGATTTTATCTCTGTATTTATTAATTTTGATGAAGAGGATGAGGTAGAAATTCCAGAGCCTGTTGTAGGCGATGAAGAGTTTGAAGAGCTTTTACCCAAAAGCATAGAGGAGTTGGAACTCTCCGTGAGGAGTTCCAACTGCCTTAAAAATGCGAAGATTAAGACCATAGGGGAGCTTTGCACAAAATCTGAAGGGGAGCTCTTAAAGACAAAGAATTTTGGTAAAAAATCTCTCGAGGAGATTAAAAAGGTGCTGAACGGCTTAGGTTTAAGGCTAGGCTATGAATCCACTGAAACACAACAGTAAGGAGAATATAAGATGCGTCACGCTGTAAAAAATAAAAGTCTAGGGATGTCAAGGGCGCACCGCGTAGCAGTGCTTAGGAATATGGCGGCTTTACTTATTGAAAAGGGTCGTATCCATACAACAGCTGATAGGGCAAAGGCGCTGAAAGTGTTTGTTGAACCGCTTATTACAAAAGGTAAGGCGGACACCCTCTCTGCACGGCGTTTAGTTATTAGAAGGCTGCCTAATAAAGATGCTGTAAAACGTCTCTTTGACCATGTATCCCCCACATTTATAAACCGTGCAGGGGGGTATACTAGAATCTTGAGAACAGGACAGAGGAAAGGAGACAACGCCTCCCTAGCATTCATAGAGTTTGTCGATCCAATAAACGAGAATCCAAAACAGAGGGGCTAAACACCGTTTCTTGAAGATTATTAAACGTTTTGAACCTGCAAATATCTGTATGAGGAGTGCAAGCAGAATAAGGCGGGGATGAAGGCGATCGTTGCTCTGATTATATTCTGCCTCTCTCTCCTGTTATGCCGCCAACATATAGAGCAACGGATATTAAGGTGAATTATACAAAAACGGTTTACCTTCTTTAATATCTGTCCTTTCCAGCTTTAGCAGTTCTTCTTTTCTCCATATTCCGCCCGCATAGCCGGTGAATTTTCCACTCGCTCCTATAACTCTATGGCATGGAATAATTATAGATATAGGGTTATGCCCGACTGCACCCCCTACCGCTTGAGACGAAAACCTCTTTATCCCCCTCAAAAGCGCAACTTTGCGGGCTATCTCCCCATATGTTGTAAAGCTTCCGTAAGGTATTTCAAGCAGCAATTTCCAGACGATCTGCTTAAATTCGCATCCAATTGGCGCTAATGGAAAATTAAGAGGCGGGTTTTCACCTCTGAAATAGCTTTTAAGCCACTCTTTAAGGGCATGAAAGAGATATTCATCGCTGCCTTCATCTGCAGGTATACTGATTAAATTGTTTGGGAAATAGTTTTGTTCTTCAAACCATAAACCAACAACAGCACCGGAGTCGGCGGCAGCAACCATTGTTCCTAAATCGGACATTAATATCGCTTTATACATCATCAGACAACCTTTCTGGGAATTCTCTAACAAGCCGCGCTGTTAGGGTATTCATATGCAAAATTACAATCAATTGACTCTTTTTGCCAGCGATTTTTGGACATGAGAAGCTGTCTTTACAAAATTTTTGAAAGCAGCCAATTTATATAGTTGAATCATCTCTAAATAGTTGACATTGCCATAAAGAATACATATGATGTGCGTTGACCGTTAAAGTGCTTGCTAAATATCATATAGGAGCAAGTTATGAGAAGATTTCTCCTGTTTTTATACATTTTAGTGTTTCTAGGCTGCGGCGCTAAAATAAAAACGCCGGTTGACTATCAAGCGTCTTCAGCCTCTATATCCTCGTCAGAGCTTGCTTATGTGCTTGTAGGATATGCAAGTTGCGCCAGCACCGCGTGGATACACACTTCAAGAAGCTATTTTGCGAAAGGGGATGATCCTTATGATTTCGTTCGTCTTGAGGCGGGAAGCGCTTTAGCATCCTGGGGGGTAGGCTGCGAGGATGAAAAATATCATCTATTCCATGTAAAGCCTGGCAAATACACCCTCACAGATTTTAACTATCTCAGCATATATATGGCTGACAATGCTATAAAACTTAACGAACAGATAAAAGAACATGATAGTCTGTTCGGGGAATTTAACGTAAAAAAGGGCGAGCTGGCTTATATTGGGACTCTGCATTTTAAGGAGGGGATGAACACCGAAGAGATCACTTTTGTTGTAACCGATAAACGAGAGGATGCTGTTAAATTTATAAAGGAGAATTATCCGGAGATTGATGCTGCCATTATGGTATATAACCCTATTAAACCAGGCAGACTGCTAAGATAAATAGTAAAAATTGTAAACATACCTAATTAACTCTCTACAACCGCCTGATTTTTGGAAAGTTATAAAATTAGTTTTTCTTAACATTCTTTCCATCCCTGTATCTTTAAAATATATTGCCTTTGCAGAATATTTATTATAACATGATTTTTAGGCGGTTTGGCAATATATGCCGTTGTTTGATTAAAACTCTGTTTTAATCAGTTGGAGATTTATGGTTAAGTTGCTTTTTGCGTATACTGTGGGGGTTGACGGAGTTCAAGCTGCCTTGAAGTTAAAACACGGGTTGAAAACAGCTTTCTTAAACTCTTTTTTACAATATTTACCAGCTAGTTTGGGGGGGCCCCCCGCCCCGC
>JAISNW010000260.1 GCA_031276055.1 Deferribacteraceae bacterium
GGTTAATCATGAAAAGGTGATTAATGAAGCCATCCGCGATGCTGATGTCGCCCTCTATTATGCAAAAGTTACTAGAAACACTACAGTTGATTTTCGCACTTTAGCGCCTGCTGAAGAAACCGAAGCAGCGCCTTCGGCTGAAGTGGAATTTAAGGATCACTCCAATGGAAGAAAGGCTGCTCATCTTCCAAAATATGAGGAGGACTTAAAGAAGATCGCGCCGGAGCACTCTCCTCAAAAGTTATCTCCCCCTCAAGCTGAGCCTCAGTCTGTGAAAGAGCTGTTGACGGATTTTTCCACCGTTGCCGCCGCTGATGTAGATAAATCAGAGGCTGCATCAGAGGATGCACCGCTTGTTGCTGCTGGGTTGACAACTCTTGAAGAGCCTGTTGCAGTAGATGAACCTGTAGTGATAGATGAACCTGCTGTGATAGATGAACCTGCTGTAGTGGAAGAACCCATTGCAATAGATGAGCCTGCTGCAGTTGATAATATAAAACAGCCTACCCCTCCCCCTCCAATTGAACCGATCTCTCCCGAAGGGTTTGTTTTAGAAGAGGATGAACCTGTTAATAAAAAACTCTAGCAGTTTTGAGCCATTAACAGACGCTTAACTATCTATTATTCTGATATTTTGGTGTTGTTGATATATCAGTTCAATCATCCATGTAGAGAAATTTCACGGTGCAAATAGCATGGCAATCCTTCTATCAGCGAAAAAGTGTTTGTTAGTGTATTTAAGGTGAATAATGAAGATACTCCCTATCGCCCTTACCCCAAAAAAAGTTCTCCTTATAGGCGCAGGGCGCGCCGCCGCCATAAAAGCGGTGGGCATCCTTGAAAGCGGTTCATCTCTTGTTGTGATTGCAGAAGAAAGATCAGATCCCCTCTTTAATGTATTTCAGGTAACCATAAAAAGTTTTGAACTAGAGGATGCCGCGGGTTATGACTTAGTGGTCAATGCAACCGGCAACAGGAAGCTCTCGAAACTCCTCTGGAAAGAGAGGAAACGGTTAGGATGCCTCTTAAACTGTGTGGATGCGCCGGAGTATTGCGATTTTTTCTTCAACGCTGTCTATAGGGACGGCGATTATAGTATATCTGTCAGCTCGGGCGGCGTTAATCCTACAGGCGCTCAACAGGTTAGAGACTTTATAAAGGGGGTGCTGCCGCCGTTGCCGTTTCGTGCAGAAAAAGGGAAAGTCTATCTTATAGGGGCAGGTCCATGCTCTATAGACAACCTCAGCCTTAAAGGGCTAAAAGTTATAGCCTCTCTTGACGCCGCCCTCATCGATCTTATGGTAGGAGAAGATATCCGCTCGCTCCTCCCCAAAAAGTGCATTAAGCTAGATGCGGGCAAAAAGGCGGGCAGCCACCTATTCCCACAAGAGAAGATTAACCGCATCCTTTTAGAGTGCGCTGAACAAGGGCTGGCGGTAGGGAGGCTCAAAGGGGGCGATCCTGCAATTTTCGGGCGGCTTCATGAAGAAGCCTCATACTTATTGGAAAAAGGGATAGAGATAGAGATAATACCAGGGGTAAGCTCTGTAACAGCGGGGCTTTTAGCTGCAGGGATTATCCCTACCATTAGAGGCGTTTCCTCAAGTTTAACGGTAGCATCCGCACACCTAAAAGATAACGTCTATAACGACGTATGGCTTGAGCAGGTAAAGTGCGGTGGAACTTTTGTGATCTTAATGGCGCACTCTTTTGCTGATAAGATAACCCAGAGCGCTGTAAAATACGGGGTCGCGGCGGATACTCCAGCGGCGTTTATCTCTAAAGTAGATACGCCCGATCAAAAGGCGGTATTCGGCTCGATAGGCGAACTGGAAAGGATGGCGAAAGAGTGCGAAAGACCTGCGCTGCTGGTTATAGGCAACGTTGCAGGTAGAGAGAATATTATAATGAATTAGCAGATTATTGCCGCCCCCTTAATGGGGGCGGCGGGCTCTTATACCCAGTAGCGCATACTCCCCTTCTCTTGAAGGGATAGGTGCAGCTTAAACACCTCTGCCAGAATCTGCGGTTCATGGGCGGATTTCGTTGCCAGCACAGCACGTTCTAAATATTCGGTGAGATAGCCTTTATATTCAGGATGGGCGCATTTATTGATAATAGCTCTTGCTCTATCTTTAGGAGCCAGCCCTCTCAGATCCGCTAAACCTTGCTCTGTAACTATGACGTCAAGGTCGTGCTCTGTGTGATCCACATGGGGGACCATCGGCACAATGCACGATATGCCAAACGGATCAGTTTTAGATGGACGGGCGGAGGGGCAGTGCATTATGGAGATCGCCGCATTGCGGAGGAAATCGCCTGAACCGCCTATACCGTTCAACATGCGGACGCCTCCTACAAGGGTTGAATTTGCATGGGCGTAAATATCCACCTCCACAGGAGTGTTCATGGCGATAACCCCTAAGCGCCTGATAACCTCCGGATTGTTGGAGATCTGCTGCGGTCTTAAAATAACATGCTTTTTATAATAGTCATAGTTGCTCCACCACTTTTCAAACCCTTCCTCCGAGAGGGAGAGGGATGAACAGCTGATAGCAGTGCACTTGCCTGAATCAAGGATAGGCAGGAATGTATCTTGCAAAACCTCTGAATATACCGTTAGATCGGTAAAGGGCGAGGATGAGAGCCCGCCGACCACCGCATTGGCGATAGAACCCACGCCCGATTGGAGAGGGAGGAGGTTTTTAGGCAGCCGCCCCGCTTTTACCTCATCTGATAAGAACTCTACTATATTATCTGCAATCTTTTGGGATTCTTCATCAGTTCCACGCAATGCCCTGCCGCTGTCTTTCAACTTTGATTCTAATATCCCGACAATCTTTGTCTTATCGGTGGGGATATAGGTTGCGCCGACTCTATCGGCTGTTTTCATTATAGGGATAATCTGTTTATTAGGGGGGATATCGGCGGTGAGGATATCGTGCATCCCTTCAAAAGAAGGGAGCGCTGTATTGATCTCTACAATTATCTTATCCGCAATAGCGATTATTTCAGGGGTTGCCCCTACTGAACCTGTGAGGACGATATTGCCTTCTTCGGTTATGCAGGAGGCTTCCACTACAGCGATATCGATCCGCCCCCCGTCGTCTTTGGTGTAATAGCCGTATAAGAGGTCTTGGGCAAACATAGATAGGTGTTTGTCCCCCATGCGGATCTCCCCGCTGTTGATCCCTTTGGCGATATTTTTGCCTGTCTGGTAAGGCCACCGTTTGTCAATAATTTTAAGCTCCGCCCACCTATCTTCACACTCCGCGCCCACAGAAGCGCCTATGAATAGGTTAAATTTCCACTTGCCCGCTAGGTTGTTCTTCTCCACATAGTCTGCAACGGCTATAGGCATAACTTTTGGATAACCCACAGGGGTAAACCCCGACCAACCTAGGTTAAGGGTGCGTTTTTCTGTTTCAGCAAAGAGTGGAATTAAACTTTCTGGGGTTGTGATGAGTTTGTGTAAACTTTTGTCGCGTATTCTCTGCAATAATTCTGACATATATATCCTCCTCTCAAAAATCTATACTGAATGAATAAGCCTCTGGAATGTAGCTGCAGAACGGCTCTTCAGCAAGATAATCGCCTTGCACAGCGTAGGAGCGAGCTCTGCAGCCGCCGCAAACCCCTATATATCTGCTCTTGCCGCATTTACCGCCGTATCTCTTAAAATCTCTTAGATCGCGAAAGAGTTCAGAACTTTCCCATATCTCCCCGATAGACTGCTTAAAAACATTGCCTGCGCTAATAGGGAAGTATGAACAAGGGTAAACCTCCCCCATCGAGTTAATAAAGAGGATGGATTGCCCCGCTATACACCCTTTGCCGCCGCCTGTGGAAAAGGAGAGAGCGCGGCGCTTTGCATCCAACCCCTCAGATTTGCTTTTTGAATTCCAGATTCTGTAATATTGGGGGGCGCAGGTGGGACGCACCAATATTTCACCTTCCTCCCTCTCCATGCGGTAATGCCACTCTAATATATCCTCGTAATCCTCTTTGGAGATAAGTTCATCCATTATCCCCTCAGCGCGCCCGGTGGGAACGATAAGGAACATATACCACGCTATAGCGCCGATCTTTTTTGAGAGTTGGTATGTTTGGGTGATGCGGCTCTGATTTCTTCTGGTGAAAGATGAGTTTATGATGAATTTTATATCATGTTTCTGAAAGAGCCCCGCCGCCTTCATAACGGCTTCAAACGCTCCAGGTTGACCGCGGAAGTTGTCATGAACATTAGGATTATCTGCATCAAGGCTCATGGAGATAATGTTTATACCGGCGTCTTTTATCTTGCGGCATACTTCATCATCAACTAAGAGCCCGTTAGTCGCCATCGCCATTCTAAAGCCTCTGCTAGTTCCCATAGCAGCTATCTGAAAGAGATCGCCCCTTAAAAGAGGCTCGCCGCCGGAAAGCACTACTACAGGCTTTGCAATCAAGGCTATATCGTCTAAGAGCTTTTCCGCGTTAGACGCGCTGAACGCTCCAACAGGGCTTTCAGCCTCTGAAGACGAACGGCAGTGAACACACGCCATATTGCACTGGGATGTAAGCTCCCAAGCCATCCACTTTAACTCTTGCTTCCCCATACCTTATGTTTACACAAACCCGCTAATATTTCAAGAGAAATCCTCTCTTAATTTGGGGGAGTTCTTTAACAATAATCCGTTTGAGTTTTAACAACAATTGGTATAAAATCCCCCTTACTTTAAGCGGGAGGTGTTGCATGAATAAATTTACTCAAGCTATAGGCAGCCTCACCTATACGGAAAACGATGCTCTAACTTACATATCCACAGGTTCAGCTATAGTTGATCTTTTCTTTTTAGCAGCCTCGCTTAGAAAAGATGTAGAAGGCTGCCTTGCCCGCATACTCTTTGAGAAGGCTTACGCTCAAGACAAAAGCCTTGCCCTGAAAACACTCTTTTATATCCGTGATATTCGCGGCGGACAGGGAGAGCGGAGAACCTTTAGAAATATCTTAAAAGTTTTGGCGGAGATTGAGCCCGCTTGGTTTAACAAAACCAATTCCAGCGGCGTGAAAAATATCGCCTTAATCCCAGAATTCGGCAGGTGGGATGATCTTTTTACCCTCTTATCAACTAGTTTGAAAGAGAGCGTTATTGCCCTTATAAAAGAGCAGTGGGAACTGGATTTAGCCAACGAACGAGAGGGGAAATATTTTAATATCTCCCTTCTGGCAAAGTGGCTCCCCTCTGAGAATGCATCCAGCAAAGCTGCTAAATATCTAGCTAAAAATATCTATAAAGCTATGGGGGTTGCATCTAAAGATTACCGACAAAACCTCTCCCGCCTGCGAAGCGCTTTAGATATTTTAGAGAAGAAACTCTCAAAAAGAGAGTATGACGAGATAGACTATGAAAAACTCCCTTCCCTAGCCGCTATAAAATACCGCAAAGCGTTTGTC
>JAISNW010000037.1 GCA_031276055.1 Deferribacteraceae bacterium
CGGATTTTTCCTCTCAACTTTTCCTGCTAAGTTCAGACTCAAAGCTGCACGAGTGAAATATCTCTCTTTTAGAGAGAGGGAGTTGTCTAAAAATGCCGCTGCAAATAGACGTTTCATCAGAGCGTTGATAATTAAAGGATTTCCTTTTGAAACCAACCATATCTGTTTAGCAAGCGGGTTAGGCAGCTCAAGAGTGGAACCCGCCTGTTTCACCCTATACGAGAGATACTCTTTACAAGATGCAAACGAGAGCGTGGGAATCTCAAACTCTGCATCGATTGCCCCTTGCAATTCTACTCTCTCTCTCAATGAGGCAAGCCCCGAAAGGATAATCTTAACGCCGTTCTCTTTAAGAGCAAGGAGTGTAAGCAGAGATTGGCTGGATAGAGTGTGCGCCCCATCTACAGCAATTATAAGGGCGCCGCGATCTATCTGCGCTAAAAATCGAGCGAACTGCTCTCTAGGATGGTCATCATTGATAGGAGCATCTACAAAGTCTGCTAAAAGTTTTTTCAGCAGATCGCCCTCCGTAAAATTTGGCAGATTTATATATGTATAACAGACGCCGCTTGGCAGTTGGCTTAAAAATTTTTTAATGGTTAAACTTTTGCCCACACCGCTTTCGCCCAATAAAAGCGCAAGACTCCCTTCGGAAGTTAGAAAAGTTTCAAGCATTGCTAGAGCATTTTTATGCTGCTCAGACAGATAAAACAGATCGAGATTCACCGCCCTTTCAAAAGGTTCAAACTTAAAACCAAAAAACGCTGTGTAAGCTCTCATAATACTAATTTTAATAGATGATCTTAACCGATTTTGTCAATAGAAATATTGGGATTAGTTGCAAATAGCGGGGCTGACTTAGACGTTTCGTTTCCTACTTAGCAGAAAGGCAAGAAACGAAAGGAGAACTCCAATAAAACAGGCAACAGGAGCAAAGAAAGCCAAGGGCTTAAAAGTCATCTTTTGAACAAGGTCCCCCGCACGTAGATTAAAAGGGATTAAAATAAAGAGAACAACAAACAGAATTAGAGCTAAGCCGCCGCTGATAAGCGCAAGGAATGGGTTTTTCCTGAAACAGTAAATCAGTGCAAGCAAAAGAGCCAACGCCGTCAAGATTACCGCGAAAAGATAGTTGTCTGCGCTATTGATAGCGGCAGTGAAGAAATCATAGGAAGAAGTATTAGTATATCCTGTATTCCTATAATAGTTACTAAAACTGTATGGCAGAAACAAAGCCGCCAACGATGCTACATAAGCAGCGGCTCCGACCCTCAACATAATCCGCATATACTAGTTCCTCCCTAAAGATTATGTTAATTACAATTGACAGCATTGTCAATTAAAAACAACTAGACGGCGGCATTGTATTGAAAAATCTTGCTATTTTAAGCAATACAAATTATACTCTCTAAGATTTAGCCCAATGTATTTATGGAGGAATTTATATGCCAGAGATAGTTGATGTTGCAGCAAGCGAGATTATTGATTCAAGAGGCAACCCCACAATTGAGGTGACGGTGTCAACCGCCAGCGGTTTAGTCGGCAGAGCGTGTGTTCCAAGCGGTGCATCCACCGGCGAATTTGAAGCAGTGGAACTTAGAGACGGAGATAAGAGCCGTTTTGGAGGCAAGGGCGTTTTAACTGCAGCAGCCAATGTCAACACCCTTATTGCTGAGGAGATAAGCGGGCTCTGCGTTCTGGATCAAAAACTCATAGATGAAATATTGATCGATCTTGACGGCACTCCCAATAAAGCAAAATTAGGGGCTAATGCCATCTTAGGGGTATCTATCGCCTGTGCTAAAGCCGCAGCTGAATATCAAGAAGTTCCATTATACCGCTACCTCGGTGGAGCTTTCGCCCACGTTCTTCCCGCCCCGATGATGAATATTGTAAATGGCGGCAAGCACGCTGATAATAATGTTGATATGCAAGAGTTTATGATAATGCCGCTTGGGGCGGATACCTTCCGTGAGGCTCTACGTATGGGCGTTGAAACCTATCATGCTCTTAAAGCGCTTCTTCATGAAAAGGGGATGAGCACCGCTGTTGGAGATGAAGGCGGTTTTGCTCCAAACCTTGCATCAAATGAGGAGGCAGTTCAGATTATTATTAAAGCCATTGAAAAAGCGGGTTATAAACCAGGTGAACAGATTATGATTGCGATGGATCCTGCCTCTAGTGAATTTTATGAAAACGGCAGATATAAATTGCAAGCAGAGGCTAACCCCCTCAAAACCACCGAAGAGATGATAGATTATTATTCTTATCTTTTGAGCAAATACCCTATAATATCTCTTGAAGATGGTCTTCAAGAAGATGACTGGGATGGATGGAAAAAGTTGACAGATGCACTAGGCTCTAAAATTCAGCTTGTAGGCGACGATCTCTTTGTTACCAACACGCAGCGCCTTCTTAAAGGGATAAAGAGCGGTGTTGCAAATTCAATCCTCATAAAGTTAAATCAGATTGGAACAATAACCGAAACCCTCGATGCTATAGAAAAGGCGAAACGGGCGGGTTATACATGCGTTATATCCCATAGATCAGGCGAAACGGAAGATACAACGATTGCAGATTTAGCTGTTGCCGTGAACGCGGGGCAGATAAAAACAGGCGCGCCGAGCAGAACCGAGAGGGTTGCAAAATACAACCGCCTTCTCCGTATTGAAGACGAGCTTGCTGAACAGGGGCTTTATGAAGGTTTTGCTGCTTTTTACAATATAAAAAAGTATGGAGAGTAAGCTAGCAGAGCTTTTGTGTGGATACAGTTTAGAGCTTAAAAGAGGCGATCTGACGCTTATAAGGGGGGAGGCTTGCGCCATACCCCTTATCCGCGCCTGCTATCGCGCCGCATTAAAAATGGGCGCCTACCCCAGCGTTCAGATAAGCTATCCTGAACAGAGCGCTGATCTTTTTAAGTATGGTGAAACCCACCAGTTCCAATACATATCTGAAATAGATAAGGTTCAGGCAGATGTGCTGAACGCCCAGATCACTATTGACTCTACCTCTAATGCAAAACAGCTTACAGGAGCGAACCCTGCCGATATTGCACTCTTTCAGCAGGCAAAAGGCTCGCTGAGACAGCGGATGTTTGACAGAGAAGAAAAGGGGAGTTTTAAGTGGATTATTGCACCTTACCCTACCCACTCTATGGCTCAGGAAGCCGAAATGTCTTTTGAAGAGTATTCGGAATTTGTCTTTAACGCCTGCAAACTGCACCTTGATGAGCCTATAAAAGCATGGCAGGCTGTTGGGGCCTTCCAAGAGGGAATTAAAAACCTATTGAGCGTCGGTTCTGTTTTACGGATTGTCGGTGAAAGAACAGACCTGACAGTTGATTTTTCAGGCAGAATTTGGCGAAACTCTTGCGGTCATAGAAATATGCCGGATGGCGAAGTATTTACCAGCCCTCTTTCAGCAAACGGCAGTATATATTTTGACATCCCCGCAAATTACAATGGGGTGGAAGCAGTTGGAGTCTATCTGGAGTTTGAACAGGGTAGGGTGGTAAGGGCGGAAGCCCAAAAGGGCGGGAATTTTCTCCTAAAGATGCTTGATCTGGATGAAGGCGCACGGTTCATCGGTGAAATTGCGTTCGGTTTGAACGACAATATAACCCGCCCCACCAAGAATATCTTATTTGACGAAAAGATAGGGAAAACGATCCATCTTGCTGTGGGAGCGGCTTATAAAGAAGCAGGGGGAACAAATATCTCTGGACTCCACTGGGATCTAATTAAAGATATGCGCAAAGACGCCTATGTTGAATTAGACGGCAAGCTAATATACAAGGATGGGAATTTTAAGCTCAATCAATAGTTGAGGTTTTAATAATGGATAACGAAGGCAAACCTACAAAAAAAGGTGAATTTTTAATGATAGCTGTGGTGGTGGCGCTCACCTTTGGGCTTACTGTCACAGGCGTTGTATACCTTGCAAAATATCTAATAGGGGCTCCCCCTGCAAATAGAGCGGTAGTATCTCCAAAGCAGGACGAGGAAGTTGTTATACGCTATAGTATAGAGCCCGATAACAATTCTGCGGTGATAATAACAGATTCTGATATTCCTCAAAACGGCGATAATAAGAGCTCTTCATATTCAGGAAGCGGTTTTAGACCGATAGCAATAGTTCCTGCAACGCCGCAACCGCCCGCAGATGCAGCGCCCACACCGCCCACACCGCCCACAATAACCCCTGCACCGCTTATAGCAGCAGCGCCGCAGACAACGGCTGCTCCTGTTGCATCTGCCCAACCCGCCCCTGTAAAATCAAGCATAGGCAAATATCAGTTGCAGCTCTTTGCTTTTTCGAACAAGAGCACAGCGGATGCAGAAGCGGCTAAACTTAGAGGTGAATACCCTGATATATATGTAGTGCAGGCGGAGGTGCGCGGCGGAATATGGTATAGAGTCCGTTGCTGCCGCACAGACAGCAGAAATGAAGCGGAGAGGGTGCGAGGCGAGATAACCGCCAAATACAAAGATATCCGCCCTGATATAATCAGCAATTGATAGACCGTCCAAAATATCAGAGCCAAAAAACGATTATATATGACGGAGGCCCCTCGTCTGTATCATGAGAACTTCAAAACAAAAGCTATAGAAAAAGAGGCGGTTTTAGCCTCTATGGACGATGAAGCGGTATACGGGGCGGTAAACTGCTGTTTATGAAACATAGGAGCGCAATTGGAGAAAATGTATTAAAGCTGCGGCATGATAGAGGCTATACTCAGAGCGAGTTGGCAAAGTCGGCCGGGCTGTCGCTGCCCACTATTAAGAATATAGAGGGGGGCAAAGATATCGCCAAGCCCTCCACCCTTGAAAAGATTGCTTTTGCCTTAGGGGTGGATGCGGCTCTCCTGCAGCTGCCTGCTAGACGTCTTTCAGATGTCCGTTTCCGCAATGTTAAAAAGCTGCGCCTCAAGTGGCAGATCTTGAGGGAACTATCTAAAAAACTAGATATTTACTCTGAACTTGAGAGGTTGAATGGGCTCTACCTAACCCCGCTCTATAGCGGCATAAAAGAGAAAAGCCCTATTAGATTCGCCGCCGCCGTGAGAAAAAAGCTGCACCTAACCACAAAAGAGAATATTGTAGATATTCTATCTGTGATCAACTCTTTAGGGATAAAGCTCTTAAAAGTAAACGTCGATACAGATAAATTTCTCGGACTCTCTGTAGGCGAGCTTGACGGAGGTCCGGCGGTGTTTGTTAATGTTAATTGGCGTTTCGCCTATGAAATGGTTGTTTTTGCAATTGTCCGCGAAAGTGCTCACTTTATACTCCACCCCATTAAAGATAAAGATAGGGTGGATATTGAAACAGAGGAGGCGGAAACTTTTGCATCCCACTTTCTTATGCCTGACGAGGCGCTTTTATCGCACTGGAACGGTCTACAGCAGATTCATTGGGCGTTGAAGGTAGTTAAACTTAGAGATATATTTTCCGTCCCATGCCTAGAGATCATTAAACGGATGCAATCTTTAGGCGCAGCAGAGGGCAGCTTGCGCGAAGAGAACTTTTTAAGGCTCTTCAATGGGAATGCCTCCCCTCTCTCACTGAAAGGCAGCTTAAATATAGAGGAACGTTTCAACTCTCTGGTTCTGCTCTCTGTAAACAGAAAACTCCTTACCGCTCAAGCGGCGGCGGAGATTCTTAATCTCCCGCTGAATGCGGTGGAATTATGGGCGCAGGGATAATCAATATTTCCCTTTCTTTATTTTGCTTTAAGGTCTATAATCCACTAAAATTTCTAGGAGTGTGCTTATGAAGAAGTTTGTTATTATACTCGGCGCTGCGGTTTTGGTGTTGGCGGGGGTGTATTTCGGCGTCCGCCTCGCCACTGAAAGTAAAGCGAAACAACAGCTCGCTGAGTTTTTTGATGATACAGATTGGAGCGTTGACAGCGCATATTTCAACCCATTGACCCAAAAGCTGGTCGCCAATGGGCTTGTTATAACTGAAGATGATGTTGCTTTCTCTCTAAAGAGCCTTGAACTTTCCAGATCATTTTTTGACGACAGCGGCGCTGAACTCACAGGCGCAATTGATCTAAGAGATTTCAACCTAAATTCCGATGGGGGCGATCTGGATTTTTCTATAAAGCGGATATCTTCCCCAAAGATTATCCTTGATAGAGAAATTTTCCAGAAGATAGTTGCAGACGCCAAAAGCGATACCGGTAAAATCGACGATTACGCCAACCCTCTAAGAGAGGTGAACGGTTTTAAGATTGAGGGGTTTACATTCAGCGTTGATGGGAAGAAATTTTTCTCCCTAGAAAACATTATCATTGACGGCAGTTATGTTAGTAAAGACGGGAATGTCCTCCCATACCCTGTTGAAGGCGTATCTTTAGCAAAGAACCTTGCTTTTCAACTGCCCAATACAAAAAAAGAGTATAAAATTGAAAAGATAAACTCCTCATCAACCTATAAAGACGGCATTTATGACGGAAAGGTGGAGTTTGACGGTAAAGAGCTCTTTTTGCTGAAGGCGGACTTTGCTATGTCTAACCTATCGGAGACCTTTGAGGGTTTAGTAAATGATTCCTCTACTCTTAACTCTTTTGAATTAGAGTATACTGACCGCGGGCTTGTCAATATCCTCCTAGATATGTATATTGATGCTATGCATGATGAATATGACCAAGAGATGACGCGCGAAACCGCTATTGAACAGGCAGCCGCCTTAGCATCGTTAGGCGCATTTGCCATTAAAGACGGAGCAAAACTTGTAGAGAGCCTCACAACGTTTTTAACGAACCCTAAAACCATAGTCATTAAGATAAACCCCGAAGAACCTGT
>JAISNW010000077.1 GCA_031276055.1 Deferribacteraceae bacterium
GGCTGTTTTAACTGATTATGATAGAGCATTGGAACTCTTTGATATAGGTTTATTAAATCAAAACGCCGATGCCCTCTTTTTTGTTGGTGTGATGAAATATTACGGGCTTGGTCTTGCCAAAAATGAAGAGGAAGGGTTGGCTGATATAACGCAAGCAGCGGAGCGCGGCAGCGTTTATGCTTATGAACAGTTGAAGCGGTTTTTAACTGAAGACGCCCTTGATTACCTGCGAGGCGTCCACTCAAGAGAAGATATAAAGACATATCTGCTGTCTATAGGGGCGTCTCTTGAAGGTTCAGAAGAAAGCTGCGATCTATATGGTTTGCAGAGTGCGTTGAACAGCGACTATGCCCTTGTAAGAGCTAAAGTCTGTTTTGGCGCGGCGAGCCGGCAGATAATATTTGAATACCAAAAAGCTATAGACCCTCTGTATAAAAGCTACCTTGACAACTATATGTCTTTAAGCGGGTATAGCATGATCCCTATCTCCAATTAGTAAATTATATTTTACTTTATTTTCCTATCTTTTAGGGTAATATATAACTAATTGCATCAGCGGTTCTGTTATCAGGCGCAAATTTACGAAGAAAAAGAGCTGAAATTATGCGCATAGCTATTATTAATGTTGGGGCGAGTGCTTTTAGGATGTATATTGCAGAGTTTTTGCGCCAAGAGCGCGCCCTTGATTTTCTGATAAAACCGCTTAGATTAGGAGAAGATACCTTCTCTAAAGGGTATATCAGCCTTGAAAATGTAAAGAAATCTACAGATATATTAAAACTTTTTAAGCTCAAATTAGAAGAATACGGCGTAAAAGATTATCGCGCCCTCTGCACCAGCGGAGTTAGAGAGGCGGGAAATAAAGAGTTCTTCCTAGACTATACCTTGCATAATTCAGGGATACGTCTTGAGGTGTTAGAACCTTGGGAAGAATCCTATATAAAGTATGTGGGCGCTAAAAACAGTGTAGATAATTTTAACGAGTTAGAGCAGGAAGGGGTGGTTCTTGCTAATGTAGCAAGCGGGAATGTAAACCTGCACGCCACCTTAAAAAATCGAGTGGTTTTCAGCGGAACTCTCCCATATGGGAGTTTGCGTTTACGGCAGATGTTTAAGCCTATCTCCCACATGAAACGTTATCGAGCTATTCAAGAATATGTTAGAATCATGATAAACTCCGTTGCAAGGGCTGTGGAGCCTGGGGATATAAACCACCTTATAGGGGCGGGCAGCTCTATAAATATGATGCTCTCCCTATTCGACCTTAAAGACAATAGAATTCATCTGAATATGCTGCAAGATGTGTATCAGAAGGTGCGCACCCTCCCTCTGGAAGAGATTATGGAAACCACCAATCTTAGAAGTGAACAAGCCAGTGTTCTCGTTACTACCCTAATCACCTATATAGAGCTTATGAAGTTGGTGAAAACTAAATCGTTTGTTTTCAGCCGAGACACCTTTCCAAGAACGATGGCGCTCTATTATTCAGGCAAAATTAGAGATTCCCGCCTTTCAGAGCGGGCAAAGAACACCTTAATGCATATTGCCAAACGTTATAATGCTGATATTCGCCATGCTGTATGGGTGAACCACTTTGCACGCAAGATATTTAAGGACCTCTCTGATCTGCACTCCCTTAGAAATAATATGCGTTTTGCACTGGAAACGGCGGTAATCTTAAACGATGTGGGCAACTATATTGCTGAACTGGATGCCGCCGCCAACTCTTTTAATATAATCAAAGCGATTCAGATACCGGGTATTGACGCCGAAGTATTCCACACCGCCGCATGTGTGGTTTTTGAGGCGAACAGAACCCCTCGCAGCATTGCACCCGGAGGATATGTTGAACTGATAGGAAAAAACCCGCTCACCATCCGCAAATTAGCGGCAATCCAGAAGCTGGCGGAAGCCTTAGACGCCGCCCGCAACCGCCATATAAAAAGAATATCTATAAGTATATCAGATACTATCATTGTTACAGCAGATACGGTCAGGGAAACCTACCTTGAGGCATATGCTTTTGACAACCTAAAACAGTATTTCGCTGAAACCTTTGGGATTCCAATAGAATTGAAAACAAGGATATGCTATGAGTAAGATAATTAATAGAGAGTTAAGCTGGCTTAGATTTAACGAGCGGGTTTTAGCTGAAGCGACGGATAAGAGAAACCCTCTTTTAGAACGTTTAAGGTTTTTGGCAATATTTGCTTCAAATCTTGATGAATTTTTTATGGTGAGGGTGAGCGGGTTAAGAGAGCAGATAGATGCGGGCTATAATACCCCAGACCCCTCTGGATATGTCCCCACAGAGCTGCTTGCTGCTATAATGAAACTAACCAGCGAACTTACAGATTTTGAAGAACGGGTTTTCAGCGAGTTAAAGACAGATTTGCTAGGAGCGGGCATATTCTTTCCTGATCTATCTGAGGAGATATTTTCGGACACGTTGGAAACCATCTTTTTAGATGAGATAATGCCGGTTATCACCCCTGTTACCATCGATCCATCGCATCCATTCCCATTCATCTACTCCCGCAGGCTCTGTATAGTTGCACAGACGGAGAGGAAAGGGAAGGTGTATACCTCCCTGATTATGATCCCCGAGACTTTGCGGCGGGTATTCCGCCTTAAAATTGGGCAATCTGTCTATATATTCACAGTAGAAGATATTATTATGAAATATCTTCATATTCTATTAAAAGGCTATACTGTAAAGGCAGCAGGGCTATTTAGGGTTACAAGAGACGCCGATCTTGATGTAGCGGAGGAGGAATCTGCAGATCTCTTGCGCTCCGTAGAGCATCTACTTTCCGAGAGAAAACGCGGGGATGTCAATCGCGTTGAGATAAGCGGAGATATTTCAGAGCAGGCGTTAGAGCTGTTAAGCGAAAAGGTGGATTTTGAATTAAGCGATGTGCAGAGGGTAAAAAGCAAGATAGACCTTACATTTCTATTCTCCTTATGCGATCTTAAAAAGGAGCTTTTATTTCCACCCCTTGCCCAGCGCGCCATCCGCCGCAAACCGCCGGAGAGCAGCGGCTTATTTGATATTATAAAAGAGAAGCCTCTCTATTTTTTCCGCCCCTATAACTCTTTTTCTATTGTATCGGAGCTTATTGCAGCTGCAGCCGTAGACGAAGATGTTTTAGCGATCAAGATGACTCTATACCGCACTAACACCAATTCAACTATAATCAACTCCCTTTTGGAAGCCGCTCGGCGCGGCAAACAGGTAAGCGTCGTGGTGGAGTTGAAGGCGCGCTTTGATGAAGAGAGGAATATCGGTTGGGCTAAAAACCTTGAGAAAGCCGGCTGCATCGTCACCTATGGGATTGTAGGGCTTAAAATCCACGCCAAATGCCTACTAATTGTGCGCACTGAGGATGAAAAGATTGTCCGCTATACCCATGCTGCTACAGGAAATTATAACGAGATAACCGCCAATATTTACACCGATATAGACTATATAACCGCCGATGAGGATATCGGCAGAGATGCCACCCAGCTTTTTAACTATCTCATGGGCTTTACAGAAGAAAATATATGGAGGGTTATGAAAGTTGCGCCGTTCACCCTTAAAGACGCCGTTCTTGAGATGATAGACAGGGAGATCTCCTTTGCTAAAAAAGGTTTGGATGCAGAGATTATAATAAAGGTAAACTCTATTACCGATTTAGATATAATTGAAAAGCTCTATCTTGCTTCATCAGAGGGGGTAAACATACACCTTATCGTGAGGGGGATATGCGCTCTAAGACCGCAAGTTAAAGGCTTGAGCGAAAATATAACTGTTATTAGTATAGTCGGACGTTTTTTAGAACACGCAAGAGTTTTGTATTTCCAGCATGGAGGTGTTCCCCGCTATTTTATAACATCCGCCGATCTTATGCCCCGCAACCTTATTGGACGGGTAGAACTCATGGTAGAAGCCCGAGATGAAGATTTTAAGCGTTCTCTCAACCATTTTTTAAGGATTAGCCTGCAAGATTCCGCATGGTCGCTCACTGATGAGCGCTATTCAAAACCTGAGGAGAGAAACGGCTTAATTTCGCAGCATTATTTCATGATAAATGAGATTTAAGGTTAAACCACCATATACCCTTTCTTCTCCGACAATGAAATCTCGGCTTCAGCGCCTGAATTGAAACGTATAAAATCAGCCTCGATCCCATCGCTGAAGATTACCCCATTTTCACCCATCAGAGATTCCACACGTAATGGGAACTCAGGGGTTATCCTGCCGAAAATTAGATTTGTGCCTGTGTTCTTGCTGGGAAACGGTTCTCTTACAGCAAAGAGGAGGTCGCCGCTCTCCCATTTGCCCATAATATTTTGCAGTTCAGATGGTCCATAGCTATTCTTCTTGCCCAGCCTCCGCCTTTTTGATGAAACAGCGCCAGTCGGAGCGGAAACGGCGCGCTCAAGCGCATCATCTGAAAATACAACTCTATCACGTGCAGCCTCAAAAACTGAATCATCCTCCTCTGCAACATGTCCACTCTCCTGAGCAGCCCCATAAGGATGCCCTATAACCGATTCAGATATACGGGAAGCCCCTGCTATAATACTCTTCATCCACCCTGTAGAACCTAAGCCGGTGGAAACGATCATCCCGCTGGAGGATTGAGGCTCTCTATACCCGCCGAATTTAATGATATAACGGGCGGACACATGGGTTTTCTGCCCTATGAAAAAGTCATTGACCGCTAAAAGCTCCTGCCCGTCCTGCACGCGAGCGGCCGCCATAGAAACTTCCCTGAACTTCCTCTTTCCCGCCGCTGTTTCTTTAACAATGCCTGCAGCATTTTTCGGCTTAAAAGGGAGGAGCACGCCATCCCAGCGGGCAGGGTCGGGGTTCACCCCGATTATAGGCTGCCCGTCAAGGTATTTCATGGTGTTGGCTACAAGCCCATCCTGCCCTATCACCACTACTATATCATCTCTTGCAAAGATGAAGTTTGTTAGATACTGCCGATGCAGCAGCTGAACCTTTCCAATGCTGCCTACGCTCTGTCTAACCTGTTCCACAGAGGAAAAATATTGATTGTGTTCAGCTTCGTAATCAGAAAAGTCCCCGCCGAGGCTGTTGAGATAAAACTTTGCTTGAGAGATGGTGTTCTGCGTTTCAAGTATCCGCTCCAGCCTAGTTGGTCTAACAACTAGAACTACGCGGATATCTCTTTTATTCATATTCCTTATTTATAATCGATGTGAGCAGATCAGGGGTGATGTTAAGGCTGCCGATCTTTTCAGCGCGCTCT
>JAISNW010000140.1 GCA_031276055.1 Deferribacteraceae bacterium
CAATAAAGAGTTGGAGATTATGTTTCACGCCGCCCCGCTTCACGATGTCGGAAAGATTGGCATCCCTGACAGCATCCTCTTAAAACCAGGTAGATACACGCCGGAAGAGTTTGAAATAATGAAGAGGCACCCTGAAATAGGCTATGAAATGCTAAAAGATGCAAACAGCCCATATTTGCGCAGCGGAGCGGAGATCGCATTGAACCACCATGAAAAATACGATGGTTCAGGTTATCCTAATGGAGTCGTAGGAGAAGATATCCCGCTTGGCGGACGTATAGTTGCAGTCGCCGATGTATTTGACGCCCTCACTACCAAACGTCCATATAAAGAGGCTTGGAGCATTGAGGCGGCTATGAATCTATTGCAGACTGAAAAGGGAAAACACTTTGACGCCAAAATTGTCGAACTCTTCGATAAAAATCTAAATGCTGTTAGAGAACTCTATCAGATTCAGCACCCTGAGAGCATAACTTTTGAGATGTTCATGAAGAATAAAAGTTAGTTAGATGCTCGTTCTCCCCGCTGACTTCAACAACGCCCTCCTTATATTTAGACTTGCAATAGATGAGGATGCTCCCGTCATCTTTCCTACAGATACTATATATGCTATCGGCGCCCCTATCTGCTCTATCAGCGCTAATGAAAAGATATTTGAAATAAAAAAGAGAGAGAGGAATAAACCTTTTCCTATCCTTATTGGAGAGGCAAGGCAGGCAGATGGGATCATAACAGAGGGGGAATATAGGTGGCGAGCCTGCACAACCTATATCAGAAACGCAGCCCGCGAGCTTTCAGATATCTATAAACTAGACGGAAGAGCAGCGGTGCGTTTGGTGAAAAATGGGTGGCTTGGCAAAACGTTGCGCACTGTAGGCGCTCTCACCGCTACAAGCGTAAATATCGCCAACAATCCGCCTCTTATTAAAGCAGAAGATATCTTTACCGCCTTTGATGGAATAGCCCCATATATGCTATGGGGCGAATCTGGAAACACCCCATCGACTATAATAGGATTAGATGGGGAAAAGATCAGGTGAATGAGCGTATACATATTTATAGTAGGCGGCGCACGCTCCTTCTGAAGATACCATGCAGGCGCCGTAGGGGTTATCGGGGGTGCAAAGTTTAGAAAATAATGGGCACGCATCAGGCTTAATATACCCTTTTAGGATATCGCCGCACCTGCAAGGGGTATTCTTGCTTGTTTCGGTTTTTAAGGGAATGTTGAAACGGGTTCTAGCATCTAGGTGCGAATAGTTGTCATTAAGTGTCAACCCGCTGCCGACTATCTCCCCTAGACCGCGCCAAGAGACGTTGAGAGGCTTAAACACCTCTTTTAATATCTTTTGCGCTTTAGCGCTCCCTTCTTCATGACATGCCCGCAGATAGTTGTTTTGCACCTTGAAGTTAGAGGAATTCACCTGCCTAATAATTAATAGGATTGAAGAGAGAATATCCGCCGCCTCAAAGCCTGATATTACAGCCGCTCTGCCTGCCTCAACTATCCTTTCAAAGATAGCTGTTCCCGTTATTACGGCGAGGTTGCCGGGGCATAAAAAGCCGTCTATCTTTATATTTTCATCGTTAAGCAGTAGGTCAATAACCTGCGGCATAGTTTTAAGGAGGGGAAGTAGAGTTATATTATCAATGCCGAGTGCAGCAGCATTTTTTATGAGAGCCGCCGCTATAGGGGCGGTGGTTTCAAAGCCTACTCCTATAAAGGCAAACTCCCTCTGTCTATCCTGTTTGGCTTTTTCAAGAATATCCAAAGGGGAGTAAACAATCAGAATATCTGCCCCGCCCGCCCTAGCATCCAGAAGAGAAAAGCCGTTAGAATCTCTTAACTTCATCATATCTCCAAAGGCGGCAAGGGTAAGATTGCTCTTGTTGGCTAGAGCAACAGAGTAATCTATATCTTCTTGAGCAGTAACGCACACAGGGCAGCCTGGTCCTGACACAAGCTCAACATTATCGGGCAGTAAAGAGGGGATTCCATAGCGGGCTATAGACATGGTGTGGGTTCCGCAGATCTCCATTATGCGGTATCTTTCAGCTGTTGACGCCTCTTTTCTTATAGTTTGAACAAGGGTAGATACCGCCTCTTTCCCATTGAATATATCGTTAAGCATCAATGAATATCTTCAAGCATGGCAACTTCAATCATAGCCTCTAGCGTCTGTTTTGCATATGTAGGATCAAGGCGGCACATTGCATACCCCGCATGAACCAGCACCCAATCTTCAGCTTTCACATCTTCAGGGTTATCTATGAAGAGCATAGATATTTCTCTCTTCATTCCGCCAATCTTAACGATAGCGGATATTTCATCGCAGCTTTCTATCTCCGCAGGAACTCCCACACACATAACTTTCCGCCTATATCCTCATAAGAATTCCCTAAATTATAAAGCAGAAGCCAAATTTTTGCCAGTTCTAACGCGCCTTCTATTAAACCTATTACGGCTGCCAGTAAAGGATAGGGTATCCGGAGCCTGTCGGCATCTTCCAAGGGTCGTTGTCGCTAGTTCCAAACCTCCAGCCAAGCCCGCTGGGTGTGGCCATAGGGGTGTTTTTATAGGTCAATTCATTAGTCAACGCCTCTTGAGTTCTACTGCTTCCGTAAAGCGCAATATTGCTTGAATCAAAGACGCCTCCTAATGCACGTAGATTTTCAATGGCAATATTATTGGCAAGATTAGCAGAGGCATCGCTGTATCTAGCTAAGATTCGGTTAATTGTTAAACCAGTTATCCCTGTTAAGCCCGGTGATTCTGCGCCCACGGCGTTGTTTGAGATAGTATGAACGCCATCCATATAACCTACAATCCCTCCCGCAGCTGTTACAGAGCCAATGGCTGATAAAGAACCTCTGCTGTAATTTCTGGATACGCTGCTGGCTCCACCCCGTTGATTGCCGACTATCCCGCCTGCCCTAGTTGTAGTGT
>JAISNW010000169.1 GCA_031276055.1 Deferribacteraceae bacterium
GATTGCCCCTAAACCGAAACGGATATGCCCCCTAAAATATTTTCCTGTTTCCTCTCCCTTTTTTGGAGGGATATACTTAAAATTAACATCGCTCTTATTTACATCAGGGACGCGGACGTCTATCCCCATCCGCCTTGCATCTTCTATATATTTTAAGCGATCCTCCGGTCTAGCTTTTGGGTTGTTCATAAGGGCGCAGAGAAAATAAGGGAGGTGTTTTGCACGCAGGTACGCCGTCTGATAAGCCATAACAGCGTAGGCGGCGGAGTGGCTCTTATTAAAACCGTATTCCCCGAACTTTTCAATCAGAGCATATATTTCAGATGCGGTTTTATTATTTACGCCCAACTTTTTAGTGCCGGGTATATTCATCGCGTCATCCCCTTCAATAAACACCTTCCTGTGTTTTTCCATAAGGGATTTCTTCTTTTTGCCTATAGCTTTGCGCAATTCATCGGCAGAACCTATAGAATAGCCCGCAAGTTCAATGGCGATCTGGATGATCTGCTCTTGATATAGGATAATTCCATAAGTTTCTTTAAGAATTCCTTCAAGTTTTGGGTGGGGGTAGCGCACCTGCTTTTTTCCGTGCTTACGGTCGCAAAACTCGTCCAGCACGCCGCCTTTAATAGGACCTGGTCTATAAAGCGCGTTGAGGGCGGTTAGGTCTTCTAAACTCTCAGGCACTAAGTTTTTCATCAATTTGTTCATTCCTGAGCTTTCAAGTTGAAAGACGCCCACAGTTTCGCCCCTTGTGAGCATTTCGTATACTTCTTTATCGTCATAGGGGATATTGTCTATATCAAAATTAGGATCAATATCGCTGCGTATCATCTGCACTGCATTATGTATTACAGTTAAGTTGGCAAGCCCGAGAAAGTCAAATTTTACTATCCCAGCTTTTTCTGCATCGGACATTTCAAGCTGCAAGACAACTTCATCTTTAATTTTGCAGAGGGGGACGTAATCTGTAATGGGTCTATCTGCAATGGCTAAGCCTGCAGCATGGACTCCTGCATTGCGGAAGAGCCCTTCTATTTTAAGGGTATGCTTTAAGAGCTCATCCCCTTTTTCCACCGCCTCTATCTCTTTTGCTATATTTGGGTTCATCTCTATGGCGCGGGCTAATGTGACTTTGCCGCCTTCGGCGTCTTTTTCAGGGATTAGATTGCTTAGTTTATTCATAAGCGCTACAGGAATCCTTAATGCCCGCCCTACATCCTTTAAGGCGAGCCTCCCTGATAACTCCCCTAAGGTGAGTATATTTGCTGTTTTATCCTCTCCATACCTCTTCTTAACGTATTCTACAACTTCATCGCGGCGGACGGCGCAAAAATCTATATCGAAGTCAGGCAGAGACGGCCGTTCTGGGTTCAGAAATCTTTCAAACATCAACTTCATCTTTATAGGATCAATATCTGTTATCTTTAGGGCATATGCGGCAAGAGAGCCTGCTCCCGAACCTCTGCCTGGTCCGACTGGAATTGCGTTGCTGCGGGCAAAATTAATAAAATCCCATACAATTAGGTAATAGCCGTCATAGCCTTTCATAACGATTGTATCTATCTCATATTCAAGCCGTTTTTTATATATCTGATGTTCACTTTCATCAACATTTTTCAGCCTTTCGGCAAGCCCTTTACGCGCCAGCTCAATAAAATAGTCCGCTTGAGTATATCCTTCAGGAACTTCAAAGAGTGGAAGGTGGTTTTTCCCAAACTCTATCTCTACATTGCACATTTCCGCAATCTTTACACTGTTGTCAATTGCCTCTTGTGGAAAGCTCTTAAAGGCGTCAACCATCTCCTCTTGAGATTTGAAATAGAGTTGATCCGACGCCGTCTCTAAACGGTTCGGCGCATCGATGGTGGTTTTAGTCTGTATACATAGCAGAACGGTATGGTTTTCGTCATCCCCTTTATCTAAATAGTGGCAGTCGCAGGAGGCGACAAGGGGTATTCCCGTTTCCTCCGATATTTTAACCAACATCGGATTAACTATATCTTGTTCAGGTATCCCGTTGCACTGAAGCTCAAGATAATAGTTCCCCCGCCCCAATATTTTATCGTATTCCAGAGCAGATTTTTTAGCCTCCTCATAAGAACCGCTTAATATCTTCTGGGCAATCTCTCCGCCTAAACATGCGGACATGCCGATCACCCCTTCCGAGTAGGCAGCAAGAACCTCTTTATCTATACGGGGTTTATAATAAAAACCCTCAAGGTAGCCTATGGATGTAAGTTTTTTAAGATTGGCAAGCCCTGTATTATCCTTTGCCAGCAGAATAAGGTGGTAGTTGCTGTTTTGCTGGCGGGTATACTCTCTTTCAAAGCGGGTTGTAGGGGAGATATACGCCTCAAAGCCTATTATAGGTTTTATCCCGTTGTCTTTGCACGCCTTGTAAAAGGTCAACATTCCAAACATCTGGCCATGATCAGTTATAGCAATAGCTTTCATACCAAGGGCTTTAGCTTTAGCTATCAACTTATCTATGATAATCGCCCCATCTAAGAGGGAATACTGGGTGTGCAGGTGAAGGTGGACAAAATCTTTCATACGATCCCTAAAAAACCTTTTACTCTAAAATAACTTAAAGTTTAATAATGTCAAGGAGAGTTGATATTGACAGTGCAAATATTTTCATCTAATCTCTGCTTAGGAGTTTACAATGGCAAGAACGCTTAATTTCAATCTATCGGGGAAGGATTATGAAGCCTCGCCTGAAAAGATAGATAGGGGAAAACTTTACGGCGCCCACGAGATACTCGCCCTCGACGATGACGGCGGGGAGTGCAAACTGGCGTCAATGGATGATTCTGGAACTGTAATAATCACGCAGGGGGCTACCGCCCTTGCATCCCTTTCAGAGAGCGGACGTTGGGTGGATAAGGGGGAGCTTGTCGCAGTTAAGCAGGATGGAACTCCTGCAGAGCTTATCCCCTCCAGCTATTCTCACAGCATACCTCTTACAGAAACTGTAAGCGAAGAAGAATACTTAAACTACAATATCGCCGCTTTATACTCTATATTCGATGAGAGCGGAAGTTTAGCTAAAGAGATTGGGGATAAGATATATGCTTTTGATTACTCTTATCTAGATTCCTACGAGGCTTCAAGAGCTTTTCTCTTAACCAATGGAGATGATCTCTTTATGGCGGTAGGCGCCCCTGTGAAGTGTGAATTGGTAGGGCTTGCAGAGGCGGCAGCAGTGGATGCTGAGGAGAGCGAAGCTCCTGAAGACGATGGGCTTGACTTTGGAATGTTTTAGGCGCAGTCTATAATCTCAAGAATTCTTCTAATGCTCTCATACGGGGAGGGGGATGCGCAGATAGCTTGAGATATACATATCCCGCACTTTAGGGATATAGCCTCATGCAGATTTTTTTCATTTATCCCGCCGATAACCGCCTTTTCAATATTGGCGGGTATAGCCTCCAGAATCTCCGAACACCCTTTTACCCCTAACAAGCTGCGGTGATCGCTCTTAGTGGAGGTAGGGAATAACGGTCCTACAGCAATAT
>JAISNW010000187.1 GCA_031276055.1 Deferribacteraceae bacterium
ATATATCTGTTTAGCCCCCCAACTATTCCCCAAACAGAGATTAGAGCTTTATTAAAAGCAGTTTCTTCCATAAACTCCACATACTCTTTGGAATAATCCTCAATAAGTTTGTATAGGGAGTTTTCGCTCTCCGTCTGAGCTTTTGGAGGGGGGATTGTTCCGCCTCTATAGCGTTGAACCATCCCCAATGTGCGGTTTACTAAGTTGCCTAGATCATTTGCGAGATCGCCGTTTATCCTGTGGATGAGGGCTTTATAGGAGAAATCCCCGTCAAGACCGAAGGTAACCTCTCTTAGCATAAAGTAGCGCACCTGATCGTTTCCGAATTTATCGGTGAGAAAGAATGGGTCTATCGCATTGCCGAGCGATTTAGACATCTTCTGCCCTTCCACCGTCCACCAACCATGTGCGAATATCTGCTTAGGAAGTGGCAGATCCAGAGCCATGAGGAGGCTGGGCCAGTATACCGCATGAAAACGGAGAATATCTTTACCTACCATATGAGTGCAGTTAGACCAAAACTTCTGGAAGTTGGGCGCATTGTCTACCCAACCTAATGCAGATAAGTAGTTTATAAGAGCATCCACCCATACATAGACAACATGTTTCTCATCATTTTTTACCGGGACCCCCCAGTTAAAGCTAACTCGGCTGACTGATAGGTCTTTCAAGCCCTCTTTAATAAAAGCGGCTATCTCGTTTTTACGAGATTCAGGTCTAATAAATGCAGGGTTATCTTCAATATGTTTTAAGAGGCGCTCTTGATATTTAGACATCTTGAAAAAATATGTAGCCTCTTTCATGCGGACGGTGGGTCTTCCGCAATCGGGGCAAAGGTTGCCTTCACCTAATTGAGTTTCTGTCCAGAACGCTTCGCATGGAGTGCAATACCACCCTTCATAATCTCCAGGGTATATATCGCCCTTCTCCCTGAGCAGTTCAAAAGCCGTCTGCACTGTTTTTATATGCCGCTCTTCGGTGGTGCGGATAAAATCATCATTTGAGACGCCTAGCTTTTCCCATAATGCAAGGTAGCGGGTAACAACCTGATCCGCAAGCTCTTTTGGGGTTTGATTCTTTGCGGCGGCGGCTTGAGCGATCTTCTGCCCATGCTCATCAGTGCCTGTAAGAAAGAAAGTATCAACACCACGTAGACGCTTATAGCGCGCTAAAGTGTCAACTGCTAGGGTTGTATACAGATGCCCGATGTGCGGCACATCGTTGACGTAATATATGGGGGTGGTTATGTAAAATGTTTCCGCCATCTAGCTTTGCTCCTATATCTTTTCTTCAACACTTTCAGAAACAGTCAGCTCTGAAATCCCTGTCTCTTCAGTAATTTCAACGGGGAGAGCGCCTTTTTCAAACAAGAGGCAGCACATAAGCCTTCCGCATATACCCAATATTTTGGCGGGGTTTGTGCTCTGCCCCTTTGCAGCCTTTACCGATATGTTCTCAAACTTCCGCAGAAAACAGGAACAGCAAAGCTCTCTGCCGCAGACGCCGAAACCGCCTAAAATCTTGGTGGCATCCCTAACCCCTACCTGCCGCATCTCTATGCGGGTTCGGTAGATTTTTGCTAAATCTTTCACCAACTGCCGAAAATCTACACGAGTATCAGAGGTGTAATAAAATGTCAGCTTGCTTCTATCCAGAGAGTATTCAGCAAGGAGAAGTTTCATCTGGAGATCGTTGCGCTCCGCCAACTCTGCACAAACCTTCACTGCCGCCGCTTCGTCAACAAGATTGGCTTGTTTGGCTGCAAAGTCGCTCTCGGAGGCTTTACGGAGGATCTTCTTAAACTGCGTGTTATTATCCACCTCAATCTCTCTAGAAGGGTATACAACACAAGCGATCTCCTCCCCCTTTTCTGCCTCCACTACAACTTTATCCCCCGCCTTTTCGACAAAGTCTGCAGAGAGATACTCATATATCTTAGTGGCGCGCTTAAAACGCACGCCCGTAGCTAAAACTTTTTTCAACTTAAAGACCCCAAACCAGATGAATAACTCCTTGATTATATCTGAAATTTGTAAGATAAACAAGCTAAACAACTAATGCAATCTTTGGAGGTTGAAAGTATGGACTTAAAAGAAAAGATTAAACCATTCTTCTGGGTTGAACACGATTCAGGAAACGCCTCATTATGTTTAGATGTCGGAAGTTATAAAACTGAGCTTTTTGACAGCCGCTCTGATGAAGGGTTTGAAGGGAATGGATATGATTGGGGCTCTTTGGCATTAGTTTTCTTAAATGAAAAGACGCCTGAATTAAAAGACGCTATAAAATTTGATCCAGAAGGCGGCATGTTTTGCGCATATAGCGCCGACAGATCAGCATTGGAAAGATTTGCCGTTGAATTTAAGGATGCTTGTGAAAATGATCTTTTAATAAAAGAGTTGTTTTCTCGTGCAGAGTTGGATTAGTATTACTCCAGAAACACCGCCAGTCTTAATCAATGAAAAAAAATAACTATGATATTATAGTTGTAGGAGGCGGTCATGCGGGGATAGAAGCCGCCCTTGCCGCCGCTAGGCTAGGTGGGGATACCCTATTTTTAACATCCTCCATTGATACTATCGGACAGATGAGCTGCAACCCCTCTATAGGAGGGCTTGCCAAAGGAAATCTTGTTAAAGATATTGACTGTCTAGGCGGTCAGATGGCGCGTTGCATCGATAGAACAGGCACTCAATTTAGAATCCTAAACCGTAAAAAAGGGGCTGCTGTTCAGTCTAGCAGGGCTCAGGCGGATAAAAAGCTATATCGTGAAGATATGCTGCAAAGCGTCCTAACACAATCTAAATTAACCGTCTTTCAGAGCACAGTGCGTTCTTTTATAATAGGCGGCGTTCACCCGAATTTAGAGGTGCAGGGCGTTATAACGCATATAGGTTTTGAATTTTATGCTGCTAGAGTGGTTTTTGCTCCTGGCACATTTTTATCAGGGCGGATTACCGTTGGAACAGATTATTTTGACGGCGGGCGTTTCACTGACCCTGCAAGTTTAGCGATCAGCGCACAACTTATATCGCTTGGATTTATTCAACGGCGTTTCCGCACGGGCACACCTGCAAGGCTAAAGCTGGACACTATTAACTTCAATGGGCTTGAAAAGATAGAGAGCGATGAACCTATAAAACCGTTTAGCTTTGAAACTGAAAAGATTACCCTCCCTCAAGAGCCGTGCTTTGTGAGCTATACCAACGAAAATACCCATGCAGTTGTAAGAGATGGAATGCCTAGAGGGAATAGATATAACGGCACAATGAGCTCTATCGGGGCTAGATACTGCCCCTC